>CANQZY010000004.1 GCA_947628455.1 uncultured Methanobrevibacter sp. | reverse complement strand
TTTGGCTACGCTGATCTCCATATTTAGCTGCGCTCCGTTTTCGAGCGTAGCGATGTGAAGATCCGGATTTAAAACCGTTATATCCATATCTGTTTGAATAGTAGCAGGATTACTATTTACAAGAACTGTTTCAATTCCTTCTTCTCTAAGTGACTTACATGCTTGTGATCCAGAATAATCAAATTCTGCCGCCTGACCTATTTGAATAGGCCCAGAACCAATTATTAATACTTTTTTAATATCCTTATCTTTGGACATCTTGTAATCCTCATAAAAATTATATATATTCTCTTTTTCTAATAATCTTCCATCATCTTTTCAAATCTATCAAAAACATTTACCGTATCATTCGGACCAGGTCCAGCCTCTGGATGATACTGAATAGTATGTA
This sequence comes from uncultured Methanobrevibacter sp., assembly GCA_947628455.1. GTDB lineage: Archaea > Methanobacteriota > Methanobacteria > Methanobacteriales > Methanobacteriaceae > Methanocatella. The sequence goes on along the minus strand of CANQZY010000004.1, from coordinate 30,472 downwards.
AAGGTAATTCTTTATGAGATAATCCTTCAGGTGTCCCATCATTTAAATTTATTTGCGTTAAAATCAAATCAGTACCCTCAAGTGACTCTTTATCCACTGTAAATCCATGATTTTGAGACGTGATAAATATCTCACCAGTATTTAAATCTTTTACAGGTTGATTTGCACCTCTATGACCAAATTTCATCTTATACAATTTAGCTCCAAAAGCTTTTGCAATTAATTGCTGACCCATACAAATTCCAAAAACAGGCAACCTATTTGAAAGTTTTCTCATAGTTTCTATAGTCTCTACAACCCTATCCGGATTTCCCGGACCCGAAGTAATCATTAATCCATTAGGCTCATAATCAAGAATAGTTTTATAATCACTATCATATGGAAATAAAATAACCCCAATATCTCTTTTTAAAAAATTATCAATAATATTCTTTTTAACACCACAATCAATTAAAGCCACTTTTTTATCAGCATCTTCATTATACATTTTTATATGATCAGTAGATACTAAAGAAACTAAATCTCTATCAATTATATTTGGTTGATTACATGCAATTTTTAATAATTCCTCATCAGAAATGTTTTCAGTAGTTAATGCTCCTTTCATTGAACCTTCTTCACGAATTTTAAGAGTTAAATCTCTAGTATCAACCCCGCTAATTCCTGGAATTTCAAATTCTTTTAAAAATTCATCCAATGTTTTTTGAGAAGAAAAATTAGAAACATTTTTACAAAACTCACGTACAACATAACCTTCTGCTTGAATCCTATCAGATTGATACCATTGCTTATTTACACCATAATTTCCCTCTAAAGGATAAGTGGACATCAAAATCTGGCCTCTAAATGAAGGATCAGTTAATGATTCAGTATAACCTACCATCCCTGTAGAAAATACAACTTCTCCTATTTTGGTAGTCTCAAAACCAAAACTTTCACCCTTAATTATTGTTCCATCTTCTAAAGCTAATTTAGCCACTTCAACCATTAAATCACCATCAGAATAAACTATTAACATTTTATATTTTTAATCCAATATTAAAGTTATTATTTATTACCCCTAAAAAAAAATCCAATTTATAAAAATTTAAAAAAAAAAGATTTTCTTCTTGATTTTTTTATCACATCCATTTAAAAATCTCATATTTAATTTCTATTAAATTCAACCCATAATATTTAAACTAAAATTAAGACTTTTTACAGAATGTGTAAGTTCACCTAAAGAAATAATATCTATATCTAAATCAAAATATTCAAAAATATTATCCTGATTTATACCGCCAGAAACTTCAATTAAAGAATTATTCCTTATACTTTTTTCATTTAATTTATCTAAAACTTCCTTAACTTCATTTGGATCCATATTATCCAACATTACAATATCTGCTTTATTTTCAACACACACAATCGCATCTTCAATAGTTTCTACTTCAATTTCTATTTTTTTAGAAAAACTAACATTACTTTGAGCTTTCTTAAGAGCTTCTAAAGGACTTCCAACAATAGATATATGATTATCTTTAATTAACACCATATCATGTAGAGAAAACCTATGAGTATCCACACCACCAATTTCCAAAGCAATTTTATCAAATTTAGACATAGATGGCAAAACTTTACGAGTACCTGCAATAATAATAGGTTTACCATTTAACATCTCCACATACTTATTAGAAATGGTAGCCACACCACTCATTCGCATTAACAAATTAAGAATTGTTCTCTCCAAAAGAAGAATACTACGAGCATTACCTTCAATTAAAAATAATAAATCCCCTTTTTTAATTTTAGAACCATCATTTAAATTAAAGATAATTTCCAAACCTTTAAATTCCAATATCTCTTTAATAATTTTAGCACCAGCAAGAACCCCAATATCTTTTGAAATTATTTCCGCTCTTACAATTTGATCTTCATCAATTATCGAATTAGAAGTTATATCTCCAAATCCTTCATCTTCTTTTAACATATACTCAATAATTTCATCCATAAAATAAAACATCTCCTTTTTATTAACATATTTTTTACAATAAAAAAAATTATATTATTTAATTGTATCTCTAAACATTTAAATAATAACTTAATAAAAACATATATAAACAAGTGATTAAATGGAAATTATATTTTTAGGAACATCATCTGCTATCCATTCCTACTCTAGAAGCCATCCAGCCATTATTTTTAAAGGATTTGGAGAAGTTATGCTATTTGACTGTGGAGAATCAACACAAAAACAATTAATCTTTGCAAAAGTAAGTCCTATGAAAATTTCCAAAATATTTTTAACCCACTACCATGGAGATCACATTCTAGGCCTACCCGGTCTTTTACAATCAATGAATTTTAGAGATAGAAAAACACCACTAACAATATATGGTCCCAAAGGATTAAATCGAGTGAAAAAAGCAATTAAACTACTGAATCTTTATGATTTTAACTTCCCATTAGAATTTATTGAACTTAAAAATGAAGATATAATTGAAAACGAAAAATATATTATAAAAACAAAAAAAGTAAATCACAGTGTAGAAACATTAGCATACTCCATTGAAGAAAAGAAAAAACCAAAATTCTTAAGAGATAAAGCTATTGAACTTGGAGTTCCCATTGGACCATTATTCGGAAAACTCCACAGAGGAGAACAAATTGAAATAAACGGTAAAATTATAAAACCCTCACAAGTATTAGGAAAACCTAAAAAATCTAAAAAAATTGTTTACTCAGGAGACACAACACCATGTGAAGAAATGATTAATTTTGCAAAAAATTGTGATTTATTAATTCATGAATCAACTTATAAAAAAGAAGATAAAAACAAAGCGCAAAAAAACTTCCATTCCACAGCATATGACGCTGCAAATATAGCTAAAAAATCAAATGCAAAAAAATTAATCCTAACCCATATCAGCACCCGATATAAAGACAATAAAGATTTATTAAAACAAGCACAAACTAAATTCCCAAACACCATTATCGCAAACGATCTAATGAAAATAGAGGTATAAAAAATATAATGAACATACTATCTATACTAAATTCATCATTTTTAAAAATAATATACATAACAATCATTATTATAGGAGCTATCGCCTCTATAAAAATTATTGAAATCATATTAAATAAAATCAAACGTTTTAATAAAAATATTACATTAATACATGCTCTTAAAGATTTATTTAAATATATTATCTATTTTATAGCTCTTATTTTAATATTTAATGTAATGAACATTGATTTAAGAGGAATATTTGTTAGCATTGGAATTGTAGGAATGGTAGTGGGCTTTGCAGCGAAAGATATCATCTCTAATTTTATGTCCGGATTTTTTTTAATATCTGATAAAACTCTTAAAATTGGAGATACAATGAGTATCAATAACCTAAAAGGAGAAATCTTAAAAATGAATTTCAGAACCACCACAATTAAAGATGAAAATGGAGTAATAACCACAATACCTAATTCTACTTTAACAAATAATCCTTACTCAAAATTCAAAAAAAATGAAAAATTAAAAATAAAACTAAAAATCATTATTCCATTTAAAATTAACTCCAAAGATTTCGAAGAAAAAATATTAAAAAAAATTTCCAAAAAGACATATATAAAAACAAATCCTTCACCCTATTTTACAAGTAATTTTATAACTTCTGATGGTATTTGTTTAAATTTAATTTTTTGGGTAAAAGATATTAATAAAAAAGAAGAATATAAATTAAATATTATGAATGATATTCAAAACTATCTAGGTGAAATATATGAGTAGTTCATTACAGGAAGATATAAAAAAATTAAAAAATGAAAAAAATGCTATAATTCTAGCTCATAATTATCAACCAAAAGAAATCCAAGAAATAGCTGATTTTCTTGGAGATTCATTAGAATTATGTATTAAAGCTACAGAAATTAAAGATAAAGATTTAGTTATTTTCTGTGGTGTGGATTTTATGGCAGAAACTGCATATATATTAAATCCTGATAAAAAAATAGTCATTCCGGATATAGAAGCAGAATGCCCTATGGCTAATATGTTACCTGAAGAAGAATTACTAAAATCTATAGAAGAAAATCCTGACTCTAAAGTAGTTCTTTATATAAATAGTGTTGCAAAATCTAAACAACATGCAGACACATTATGCACATCAGCTAACGCTGTAAAAGTAGTAAACAGTTTAGATTCCGATAAAATACTATTTGGTCCCGATAGCAATTTAGCAAAACATGTTAGTGAAAAAATAAATAATAAAGAAATTAAGCCCACACCTAAAGACGGTCACTGTTATGTCCATAGACTATTCTCTGTTGAAGATATCCAACTTAAAAGAAAAGAACATCCCCATGCAGAAATTATTTGTCATCCCGAATGTAATATAGATGTTCAAGAAATGTCTGATCAAGTATTATCCACAGGCGGAATGTTAAAATATATAGCTGAAAGTGATAATGACGAATTTGTAATTGGAACTGAAATTGATATGATTACTAGAATAAATAGAGAAATTCCTGGTAAAAAAATATATCCCTTACTTGAAGGAGCTATCTGTAAAACCATGAAATTACATACATTAGAAAAAGTAAAAAAAGCTCTTGAAAGTGAAGAACCCCAAATAAAATTACCTAAACATATTTGTGAAAAATCATTAAAAGCTGTAAAAAATATGTTAGATGTTTCCTAAAAAATATAAACTAATAATTATTTTTTTTTATAAATCTTCTAAAATACTAGATAAATAAACATTCATTTGTATTTCTTCATTTGCTATATAATCCTCTAATTTGTATTTAGCTATTTCACTGTTAAATGGGAAAATTTCATTATTAAAATACATTCTAATTTTTAAATAATCATCAATAATAGAAGATTCTTCTTTTAAAGTATTTTTAAGAAATTCTAATTGATTTTTTGATAATCCTGTTACTTTATAATCCACATAACATTTTTCGTTATCGTAATTTAATATTTTTACATCCATAAAAATCATATTTTTTTTTATATTTTATTCATAAATTCTTTTAATTCTTTTTCAATAATATTTAAATTAGAAACTGCTAAATGGCCTAATAATGAATCAATTATTATTAATGTAGAATTTTCTATCATTTCAGACATGGGGATAGCGTCTAATTCTGGTGGGAAATATTGATCTTGATTAACTGCCACAATTAATACTTTAGCTTTGATATTTTTTAGTTGATCTTCAATATTATAATTAATTATTGCATCATTTTGGTATTTAACATCATATAAGTCATAAAATAAACCATCATCGCCAAACTCATCTAGACCAACATCTAACTCATAACAGCTTTGATTTCGGTAATATTCTTTAGACATTCCAAAACTAAAAGTGACTTGAGTGGCTAATTTTAAAGTTCGATAAATAGAACTAGAATATTCCTCACTACCATAATCAGGATCTGATTCTATTATCTCATTTACAATTTTAGATAAAATATAATTGTGACCTGCAGTTTTATAACTTGTAACTAAAGCAATTACAAAATCCAGAGAATTAGGATACATTGTAGCCCACATTAAAGCTATAAATCCGCCCATTGAATTTCCAATAATTCCTTTAGCATGAGAAATATTGAATCTATTCTCTAAGAATTTTTTTTGAAAATTAACCATATCCTCAATACCAAAACAAGGGAAATTATGATATAATCCCGTTGTAGATGGTGAACAAGACGCAGGAGAACCTAATCCAGACAAAGAGACGAAAAAATATTTATTTTTATCAAATGGCCCCCCTGGATAAATAAGATCGGACAACTTTTTTATCGAACTATAATTACCACCTGATCCATGACAATATATAATAGCATTAACTATATTCCCATTTTCATCATATTCTGGAGTTCCACCTGTTAAATATTCTACTTTAACATTATGAAGAATTTGTCCATTAGAAAATTCAAATTCATCTAATGTGTAATATTCCAAATTATCTAAAAAACTTTCCAAATATAGACCTCCATAATTAAGTAGAAATCATCAATTATTCTATTATTTAAAATTACAATATAAATATAATTTATTATTTTTACTGAAAATATTTATAAAAATCAAAAATAACATATATAAAGTACACTATGAAATACAAAATTTTAGAAGAACCCTCACATGATAAAGCTTATGAATTATTTCAAGAAGCTATAAAGAAAAAAGCTACAATATCTATTTTTGCTAAATGTAAGATACATTATGAAGGTCGAGCCTTAAGTGAATTAAATTGGGGAGAACGAATAATTCTTATAAAACCTGATGGTTCATTTTTAGTTCATCAAGAAAAAAAGGTCGAACCTGTTAATTGGCAGCCTCCTAAATCCCGAATAAATGCATATATCAAAAATAAAACACTATTTTTAGAAAGTATCAGAAGAACTCCCCGAGAGTTATTAAGAGTTGAACTTGGATATATTAATGTTATGAATTATGCTAATATTGAAGATTTTGAGGAATTAGAACAAACAGGACATGAAAAAGATATGAGCGATATGATAATGAAAAATCCTCATATTATTGAAGAAGGATTTAAACCCACAACACGTGAATACAATGTTGAACATGGTTTTATTGATATTTTAGGAAAAGATAAAGAAAATAATTTAATGATATTAGAGCTTAAATCTAGAAAAGCAGGAGTTAATGCTATAAAACAACTTAAAAGATATCTTGATGATTTTGATGAATCCGAAAATGATTATTTAAAAGAATGTAGAGCTGCTAAAAAGAAAATTCGTGGATTGATTGTTGCTCCTTCAATTGATGAAATAGCAAAAGAAATGATAGAAGAAGAAGGGATTGAATTTATATCTGTAGATCCTCCTAAAGAATTAAAAATAGATAAAAAAGTTACATTAGACTTTTTTAAATAATAGAATCCTCTATTTTTTTAACCTCTTGTTTATGATGTTCTAAAGTATATTTATTTGCTGGAATGGAACGTGTAACATGACATTCTTTTTCTAGTTTATATATTAAATAATCTTCATTTTCCACTGTTATAGACTTCTCATCAGATTCTAATTGAAGTTTATTTAACTCCCCCATTATCAAATCATATTCCTTCTGTTCTAATTCAATTGCTTCTTTTAAATCCATATTCTGAATTTTAGGATTTAATTGAAATGCAATAGCTACAAAACCATTTACTTTAGTATCATCTATCTCAAATTCCGCCCTTCTTATCTCATCCATAGATAATATCACATGATCTAAAGTATTCCTATTAACAGGAATTTCATCAGATACGCCAATCTGATTTATCTGATAGTTATTTTCCCATTCACCAATTTTATAAATCGCATAATTAATATCATCAAATTTTATTATTCCTTCTTTATTTTCTTTCATAGTAAGTTTTCCCCACTTTCAATTATCTTAACTAAATAATTATAAATATTAAATTATTATGTTTATTATAAAAAAATTTTTATTATAATCTTTAAATAATATAATGATATAGATATTTAAATTATATAAAAAGGAGGTTTAGATTGTGAAAAAATGTCCCGAATGTGGGAATGCTAGTTATGATGGAGCCTTAGTATGTGGAAATTGTGGATATAAATTTTCTAAACATAAGGTAACTCAACCTAAAAAAACTAATATTTTTCAAGAAGAACCTAAAGAAAAAAGCATTAAAAAGTCTTCCAATCAGCAAAGTACTCTCGAAATTATTAAAGAGAAAAAACTTATTATTGGAGCAATTATAATTATTACTGCAATTATTATCTGTGGAATTGTTATATCTGGAAATTACAACCCAACACTTTCAACTAACACAAATACTAATGATAATACTGTTAAAGTTTCTGAAGCTGGATTCACATTTAGCCATCCAACAAGTTGGTCTAAAATAAACGGAGAAGATAGCGATCATACAAATGCCCTTTATTTTAATACCGGAAATAATACAATTGTTGAATATTACAATGTCTCCAGTAGCTATACATCATTAAAAGAAATTACTCAAGAAAGAATCAGCTATGCCCAAGAAAATGGAGACTATATCGATAGTGTACAAACAATAACATTGGATCATAGAAATGCATCAGATATTGTTTTAGAAGACTCAAACGGAAATTATATAAGATTTGTATCTTTATTTAGTGATGGTAAATTATATGTTTATAAAATAACCGGAGATTCTGCAAACAATGTCAACAGCCAAGCAGTAAACAGTGTATTAAACACATCACATATAGAATAATTTCCTTAAATTATTCTACTTTTTCTAAAAAAAAAAATTATTTGATGATATAAAATATGACAATTAAAATTGCACTTTGTCAAATGAAAGTAGAAGACAATAAAAAAAAGAATATAAATAAAGCTAAATCTATGATTGTAAAAGCAATCCAAAAAAATGTGGATTTCATTATTCTTCCTGAAATGTTTAATTGTCCTTATGAAAATAAAAAATTCATTGAATACTGTGAGATAGAAAAATCAAGTGAGACTCTACATGAAATTTCAAAATTAGCCTTCGAAAATAAAGTTTATATTCTTGCAGGATCAATTCCTGAAAAAGAAAAAAATAATATTTACAATACTAGTTATTTATTCGATAAAAATGGTAAAATAATAGCTAAACATCGTAAAATGCATTTATTTGATATTGATGTTAAAAATAAAATTTATTTTAAAGAATCTGATACATTAACTGCTGGAAATAAGTTTACAATAGTTGAAACAGAATTTGGTAAAATAGGAATAGGTATTTGTTATGATATAAGATTTCCGGAACTTGCAAGGATAATGGCAGAAGAAGGGGCTGAGATACTGATCTATCCTGGAGCTTTTAATCTTACCACCGGACCTGCCCACTGGGAATTATTATTTAGAACACGTGCACTAGATAATCAAGTATTCTGTATAGGAATCGCACCAGCACTGAATAAAAAAACTAAATATAATTCCTACGGTCATTCTATTATAGCTAATCCTTGGGGTGAAATAGTGGTTGAAGCAGGATATGAAGAAAAATTATTAATTGCAGATATAAATTTAGATGAAATAAAAAAAATAAGAAAAGAACTTCCTTTAATTAAAAATAAAAGAAACGATTTATACAAAATAAAAAAAAGTTAAACTAACCACTAAGTTTATCCAATCTTTTTTGAAAATAATCAACTTTTTCTGGTTTTTCTTTACTGAAAACTTCAATTGCTTTATTTAAAACTCTTATCTCATTATCATAATCATTATTTTTTCTATATATAATAGCCAATCTTTTATAAGGCATGTCTTTAACTTTTTCTGCTGTAAGATATTTTTCATACTCATTAATAGCTTTTTGAAGATTAGTTTTTTCGAATTCTTTTATTCTAGATATTGGAAGAGTAGATATAATTGTTTGGCCATTTTCTTTTGCTTTTAAAAGTTTTTCCGCCTTTTTAAGTGCTTTTTTACAGGATTTTTTAAAGTCATCATCTTTTTCATTTCTTCTTGCTTTTTTAATTAAATCAATAGATTCTGAAGTAGCTATATCACCACAAGCATAGATTGTAGCAAGTCTTACACCCCAATCTTCATCTTTCAGACCTTTAGATATATAGTCTAATTTATCTTCGGCTTTAAGTTCACCTAATGCTCTTATAGCTACTTTTCTAACACCAAAATCCTCATCATCAATAGCATCCACAAAATAATTGATTGATTTAGGATTATTTGTTTCTTTAAGTGCAAAAGCTAAAAAACGTTTATTTTTACCTTCAGATTTTTCATATTCTTTTATTAATTTTTCAAATGCAATATCACCCATATTACCTAATATCGTAGCAGCTTTAAATCTAACTTGAGCATTATCATCAGTCGTTGCAATTATTAAATCATCAATAATAAACTCATCTTTAACTCCTTCTAATTTTTCAATCGCCAATTTTCTAACTTGAACATCTTCATCTTTTAAATCTTCAATTATTCTTTCTAAATTCATATATTCACACACTAAAATTAAATATAAAATAATATATACAAATATACTTATAGTTAAAAAATTATATAAATATAATTTCTAGTTAAACAAAAAAAAAGTTTTTTTTTATGATTGTTAAACAAACTAAGAGCTATTCTAAAAAAGAAATTTATAAAATACTTCATCCATGGGTTAGAAAATGGTTTGATGAAAATTTTGATGATTTTACTCCTGCTCAAAAAAAATCCTTAGTAGATATTCATAAAAATAATAATATTTTAATCTCCTCACCCACAGGATCTGGTAAAACATTAACAGCATTTTTATCCATTATAAGTGAATTAACAATTTTAGCTGAAAAAGATGAATTAAAAAATAAAGTTTACTGTATTTATATTTCTCCTTTAAAAGCATTGGATAATGATATTGAAAAAAATCTTGAAGAACCATTAAATGCTATTGAAAAAATAGCTGGTAAAAAATTAGGTATTAGAAAAGCTGTTAGAACAGGCGATACAACACAATATCAAAGACAAAAAATGCTTAAAAAGACTCCCCATATATTAATTACTACCCCTGAAACTTTATCTATTCTTTTAACAGCTCCAAAATTTAGAGAAAAATTAAGCATGGTTAAATACGTTATTGTGGATGAAATCCATTCATTAGCTGATAACAAAAGAGGAGTTCATCTGAGTTTATCTTTAGAACGTCTTCAACATCTAATTGGAAATTATACTAGAATTGGTCTATCAGCTACAGTAAGTCCTCTAGAAGAGATTAGTCAATTTTTAGTAGGTTATGAATATGGTGTAGGAAGAGATTGCTTAATAGTAGATATTGATTATCTTAAAAAAATGGATATAGAAGTAGTTTGTCCTGTAAGTGATATTGTAATTGCTGATCCTGAAGATACTAGATTAGCTCTTTATGATATGCTTGATGATTTAATCCAAGAAAATAAAACTACATTAATTTTTACAAATACTAGAAGTGGAACTGAAAGATATGTTCATAATTTAAAATTAATGTTTCCTAATCATTATAACGATACAAATATAATGGCTCATCACTCCTCTCTATCAAAAGAAGTAAGGTTAGAAACTGAAGAAAAATTAAAATCTGGAAAACTTAAAGCAGTTATTTCATCAACTTCATTAGAATTAGGAATTGATATTGGATACATTGATTTGGTAATTTTAATTAATTCTCCAAAATCTGTTTCCAGAGCTCTTCAAAGAATTGGAAGGAGCGGGCATAGATTAAATGAAAAATCTAAAGGAAAAATTATAGTAACAGATAGAGATGATCTTGTAGAATGTTCAGTTTTAGTAAAAAATGCTAAAGAAGGAATTATTGATAAAATAAAAATACCTAAAAATTGTCTTGATGTATTAGCTCAACACTTATATGGAATGTCTATTGAAAATACATGGGATATTGACTATGCTTTTGATGTTATAAGAAAAAGTTATTGTTATAAAGATCTTTCAAGAGATGAATATGAAGATATTTTAAGTTATTTAGCTGGAGAATACAAAGAATTAGAAGAAAGATATGTTTATGCTAAAATATGGATAGATTATAAAAAAAATTTATTCACAAAAAGAGGAAAATTAGCTAGAATGCTTTATTCTACAAATATCGGAACCATACCTGATAGTTCTGGGGTTATTGTAAAATGTGATGGGGAAATAATAGGGAAAATTGAAGAAAATTTTATGGAAAGATTAAAAAAAGGAGATACATTTGTATTAGGGGGTAAAACTTATAAATTTAATTATGGTAAAGGGATGACTGTAAATGTAAGTCCTTCCAATAAACCACCTAGTATACCCTCATGGTATAGTCAACAACTTCCATTATCCTTTGATTTAGCATTAGATATTCAAAAATTTAGATCATATATTGACTCCAAATTCCAATATAAACGACCTAAAAAAGAGATAATGGAATTTTTATATGATTATTTGTATTTAGATAATTTTGCAGCTAATTCTATATATGAATATTTTATAGAACAATATCATTATGCTCAAATACCAAGTAATCGTAAAATGCTTATTGAGTATTATACTGGTTTTGCAAATCGAAAATTTGTAATATTTCATAGTCTGTTTGGAAGAAAAGTGAATGATGCTTTATCCAGAGCAACGGCTTATTTAGTGGCTAAAAGATATAATTCTAATATAGCTATTTCAATATCTGATAATGGATTTTATTTGAGTTCTGATGGGAAAATTGGGGGGTTGGAATCTTTTAGAGAGTTAACTCCAGATAATTTTAAAAATATTTTGACACAATCATTAAATAAAACAGAAGTATTGGCTAGTAGATTTAGACATTGTGCTGGAAGATCTTTAATGACTTTGAGGAATTATAAAGGAAAATCTAAATCGGTTGGTAGACAACAAGTTAGAGGAAAGATACTTTTAAAACATGTTGAAGAAATGGATGAAAGTTTTCCTATTTTATTAGAGGCTAAAAGAGAATCATTGGAAGATTATATGGATGTGGATAATGCATTGAAAGTTATAAATTGGATACATTCGGGGGAAATGGAATTGAAAATAATAAATACTGTCATTCCATCGCCGTTTGCATTTAATTTGATTTCGCAAAGTTATTTTGATGTTTTAAATCAAAATGATAGAGCGGAGTTTAGTAAAAGAATGCATAAAGCAATATTGGATAAAATAAAAGAAAAAACACAGGAAGAGTTCTATTAGAAGTTTTAGTAGTATTGATTTAATTATTTCATTAAATATATTATTATTTTATTGTTTAAGTTTATATTAATATAAAAGAGATTTTATATTTGTTTAAAATATTAAATTTGGTATGGAGTTTGTTTGAAATTATTTATAAGATAAATTGATTATTTAAGTGGGAAAAAAATGACTCGGAAGTTGGTTGTATTTGTTGGTTTTATTCTTACAATAATTGTTAAATCATTTTTTGGATATTATGAATTTTTAGGTTTATTGTTTGTAGGATTTATTGTGGGTGTTATTGCCCATGAAGGAGTTTTAGGTGGTCTGTGGAATGCGGCTTTAGCGGGTGCGTTTGGTGAAATAGTTTGTGCGATACTGTTTATTTTATTGGCTACGTTTGGAGGGGCTGCATTGTTTGGTTTGTTTGGTGGTTTGGTTGGTTTTACAGTTTCGGGGATATCTAGTTTGATTTATGTGATTTTAGATATAATTTATTATGTTATTGTGATGGGAATAGCTGGAGCTGTTGGTGGTATTGTCTCTTCTAAAAGGAAATGAATTATATGATAAATGATTAGGATGTTTTTTTTTATATTTATATTTTATGTTATTTGTTTTATAATTTGATTTATATCCTTTTTTTTAAAGTTGATGATGTTATGGTTTTTGTGTATATAGTGGAATGATTTATTAATAAATATGAAAAAAAATAATAATGGTGGGATGGTGGTTGGTGGAAAATAATTTTTTTTTATGTTATTATTTTTTCTAATTCTTTTTTTTCTATTGCATTTTTTATTTCTAAGGATATTCTTCTGCCCATGCTCATTGGTTTTCCGTGGGTTAAATAGCTGTATGGTGAGCCATTCATGAATGTGTTGGTTCCTCCGTCTGTTCTTGCGCTTATTTCAAAGCATATTACTTCTAGATTGTCGTTTACTAATGTTTGCATGCAAAATGGTCCGTTGAGACCGGGTGATACTAATTTTTTTGCACTTTCTACTAGTTTATCTCCTATTTCAAATACTTGTGGGAGTAAAGATTCTCTTATGACTGCGGGATGGTTTCCTGTAACTACATATGATGGTGTTAGGTTTATGTCTAGTTGGTCTTTTGCGGGCATTCTTACAAAGCCATCTATGCTTGATTCATATCTTGTATCCATTCCCATGATTTCTACTTTATCTTCTAATGCTGAGTAGAAATAGTGTATGCAGTAATTGCAGCCGGATACATATTCTTCTATATGTGCTTTGTCTATATCTGAGTCTTCTAACCATCCTCTTTCTTTCATAATATGGATTTTATTTTTAAATTCTGTGGGTGATGATGCGACAAAGTATCCTCGTCCGCCACGTGCGCCGGGGAATTTGACCATTACGGGTCTGTCAATATCTTCTGGTGAGTTATATTTATAGGGTATTCTTATATTTCCTTCAACTAGAAGTTGTCTTTCTTTTTCTCTTTCTGATTCCCATCTTAAAACGTCTCTATTTCCGAATATGGGGACGTTGAATTTGTCTTCTATATTTTTTAATCCTGCATATGCGACAAATGATCCGTGTGGGATTACAATGGCATTTATATCTCTTAGTTGTTGTTGGATTTCTTCATTTACAATATCTTTAAATTCGTTAACTATTATATATTCGTCTGCAACATTGAAGCGTTGGTATGGAGTTTCACGGCCTTTTTCACAGATAATTGCTGTTTTAAAACCTTCTTCTTTAGCGCCTTTTAATATGTGTAATGAAGTGTGGCTTCCTAGAGTGGCTATTGTTATGTTGTCTTTATCATATTTATCTAGAATCTTTAAAATGTTAGATTTTTTTATTTTTCCCATTCTATCAGTCCTCATAAAAAAAAATGTAAATATAATTTTATATATATTTTATAAAGGTTTATAATGTTTTTTATGAAAATTTGGTTTTATATATAAATTATAATTATTATAAACTTTATAAATGAGGATAGGGTGGAAAAGATAATGTTAATTGGTTTAATTTCTGATACTCATATTCCTGATAGGGCGAAAGTGTTGCCTGTTAAAGTATTTGAATCATTTAAAGATGTTGATATGATTCTTCATGCGGGGGATTTAACATCAGGAGAGATTTTTGATAAGTTGAGTAGAATGGCTTCTTTAGTGGCTGTGCAAGGAAATACTGATAGGATGATGGGTTTTGAATTGCCTAGTCGGGAATGGGTGGATGTTAATGGGTTGAAAATTGGTTTGGTGCATGGTGAGGTTTATCCGAGAGGGGATTCTTCGCAGTTAGTGTATATTGCTAAGCAAATGGATGTGGATATATTGGTTAGTGGGCATTCTCATCAGCCTAAGATTGAGAAAGTTGATGATGTTTTATTGTTAAATCCTGGAAGTCCTACAGTTCCTCGTTTGGCTGATAGGACTGTGATGAAGTTGGAGATTGATGATGAGAAAAATGTTGATGTTGAAGTTGTGAAAGTGGGAAAGCCTGTATGTAGTGCGTTAGATTTTTCGAAATTTAATAAATGAATGATTATTGTTTTTTTTTTTGGTTTGATTGTATGAGTGAGAATTGGCAAAGTGAAAGAAGGAATGATCCGTATTATAGAAAAGCTAAAAAAGAATGTTATAGGTCACGTGCATCTTATAAGCTTAAACAGTTGGATAAAAGATTTAAGTTAATAAAACAAGGTTGTAGTGTTGTTGATTTGGGTGCTGCTCCTGGAGGATGGTCTCAAGTTGCTTTAGAGAAGGTTGGTGAAGAGGGTAAAGTTATTGGTGTGGATTTAAATAAGATTAAACCATTTAAAGAAAAAAATTTCTATTCGGTAGTGGGGGATTTTACAAAAATTGAAATTCAAGATAAGATAATGGAAGTTCTTGGAGGTAAAGCTAGGGTATTGATTTCTGATGCGTCTCCTAAATTATCGGGGATTAAGAATCTTGATCAATTGCGTTCTATAGATTTGACAAATGTTGTGATTGAAATAGCTGATGATATTTTAGAGGATAAGGGAAATTTGGCTATGAAAGTATTTCAGGGTGCGGAGTATAAAAAGATGTTGGTGGATTTGAAAAAGAAATTTAGGCAGGTTAAAACAACTAAGCCTCCATCATCTAGGAAAAAAAGTTCTGAGATGTATGTTGTAGGTCTTGGATTTAAATCATCTGAAAAATAAAAAAAAAAGATTAGAGATTGTTATATGAATCAGATGCTTTTTGTAGTTGTTTTTGAGCGAAAGAAATTCTACTATCAACTTCATTGGATGGTTTTCCTGAATCTAGTGCGCTTTGGACATTGTCAATAGCTGTGCCTGTTCTTGTAAGTTCTATTCTGGCAGTGTTATATTCTTCCATTGCTGATGAATCTCCTTTATCTAGGTATAGGTATTTAATAGAATCAAATTTTCCTTCTAGATCGCTGTAAGATGATTTTAGATTGGCTAATTCATCATATTGATTTCCTGATGAGATATCATTTGTAATTCCGGATGAAACCATGCTAAATCCAACATATGCTATAACTATTATTGTTGCGATAATCAGTAGGATGCTGATAACAGAGATTAGCATTGATGTGGACTTAAATAAATTTAATCTTGATTTTCTCATTTTATCCTCAAAATTTTTTAAAAAAAAATGATTTTAAATTAAAATTTATTTATATAAAATGTGATATTTAATATTTTACGTTTAGAGTAGTAATATTGATGGTGAGTAAAAAATTTTTATATATTATGTTATATAATAGTATTTTTAATGAGTGAAACAACTAGTGAAGCAAAAACATCAATTGCAAAATTTGAAGAGTTTTTTTCAACTGTATATAAAGATGATTTATTTGAAACACTCGAAAAATATCCTGATGAGCGATCGTTTACAATTGATTATAAGAATCTTGAATTGTTTGATCCTGATTTGGCGGATTTATTAATTGATAAACCTGAAGAGATCTTAAATTCTGCTTCTAATGCTATTAAAAATATTGATCCTTTAGTTAAGGATACTAATATTAATGTTAGAATTGAGAATTTGACTAATTTGATTCCATTAAATATTCTTTTAAGTAAATATATTGGAACTTTTGTATCTGCTGATGGAATTGTGAGAAAGACTGATGAAATAAGGCCTAGAATTGAGACTGCTGTTTTTGAATGTAGGGGCTGTATGAGGTTGCATGAAGTGGAACAAATATCTCAAAATAGAATAATTGAACCTTCATTATGTAATGATTGTGGAGGAAGATCTTTTAGATTGATTCAAGAAGAATCTAAGTATATTGATACACAAACTGCGAGAATGCAAGAACCTTTAGAAAATCTTTCTGGAGGAACAGAGCCTAAACAAATGTTAATGATATTGGAAGATGATTTGGTAGATAAATTAAATCCAGGTGATAAAGTAAGAATTACAGGTACTTTGAAAACGTTTAGAGAAGAGCGGAGTGGTAAATTTAAAAATTATATTTATGTAAATAATATTGATCATTTAGAACAGGAGTTTGAAGAACTTCATCTTAGTGAAGAAGATGAGAAAGAGATTATTGAGCTTTCAAAAGATCCTGATATTTATGATAAAATTATTAAATCAACAGCGCCTTCTATTAGAGGATATAGAGATGTTAAAGAGGCTATTGCGCTTCAGTTATTTGGGGGGTCTGCGAAAGAATTGGAAGATGAAACAAGATTAAGAGGGGATATACATATTCTTATTGTAGGGGATCCGGGTATTGGTAAATCTCAAATGTTAAAGTATGTTTCAAAATTAGCTCCGCGAAGTATTTATACTAGTGGTAAAGGAACGACTGGTGCGGGATTAACAGCTGCAGCAGTGAGAGATGAGTTAGGCGGATGGTCTCTTGAAGCAGGTGCGTTGGTTTAGGAGATCAAGGAAATGTATGTGTTGATGAATTGGATAAAATGAGATCTGAAGATAGATCAGCATTACATGAAGCATTAGAACAACAAACTGTGAGTATTGCGAAAGCAGGGATTATGGCAACATTGAATTCCAGGTGTTCAGTATTAGCAGCTGCAAATCCGAAATTTGGTAGATTTGACAGATTTAAATTATTAGCAGAGCAAATTGATTTACCTTCTCCTATTCTTTCTCGTTTTGATTTGATATTTGTAATTGAAGATAAACCTAATGTTAAGGATGACTCAGAACTAGCAGAGCATATATTAGAAATACATCAAAAAAACACAGTGGATTATGAAATTGAATCCGAACTTCTAAGAAAATATATTGCATATGCAAGAAAAAATGTGAATCCTATTCTAACAGATGAGGCCAATGAAGTATTAAAAGAATTTTACGTATCGACAAGAAATAGTTCTGTAGATGAAGAAGCACCTGTTCCTATTACAGCAAGACAATTAGAAGCGATTATTCGTTTAGCCGAAGCGAGTGCGAAAATCAGACTAAAAAGTACTGTTGATAAAGAAGATGCTGAAAAAGCTGTTAGATTACAATTATCCTGTTTAAAAGAAGTGGGAGTTGATCCTGAAACAGGTGAAATTGATATTGATAAAGTAGAAGGAAGAACACCAAAATCAGATAGGGATAAATTCCAACGTGTTACTGAAGAAATATCTCTTCTTGAAGAAGAATATGGTGGGCAAGCTCCTGTTAATATATTATTTTCAAATATGGCAGATAAGTATAATATTGGGGAGGATAAGGTAGAAAATATTATTCAAAATCTTAAACATAAAGGAATAATCTATGAACCTACTAATGGATATCTTAAAAAAGCATGAGTTAAATTAATATGTAATCAGAAATATAAATTGAATAATATTATATTTATTTATTTATTTTTTTTTGGTGATAATTATGGAAGAATATGAAGATTTATTAAACAGAGCTATAGATCAATTACCTCCTGAAGTTTTTGAACAAAAAAGATTTAAGATTCCTAAAGCTTACTCTGATATTCAAGGTAATAGAACATTTATTAAAAATTTTAAAGATATTACAGAAGGATTAGGAAGGGATCCTCAACACGTATTAAAGTTCTTACTTAGAGAATTAGGTACAGCTGGAAATTTAGAAGGCAGTAGAGCAATTTTACAAGGGAAATTTACACATTATCTTATAAATGAAAGATTAGAAGATTATGTGGAAAAATATGTAATTTGTCATGAATGTAATAGGCCAGATACAAGGATTATTAGAGAAGATAGGATATTTTTACTTAAATGTGCTGCATGTGGTGCGACTGCTCCTTTAAAACCATTATAAGCGTATTTTTTTTATATTTTTGAGGAAACTTTATATGTTTTGTCTAGAATGTGGAAGTGATAATAAAAAAATGGTTGAAGACATATGTATCGATTGTTTTTTAAAAAACTTCCAACTTATTGAAGTTCCTGAATCTATTGATATAACAATCTGTAGCCATTGCAACAGCAGATTAGAAGAAGGAAAATGGCATGAATCTTTTATACCTGAACCAGAACTGATTTATCGTGCTTTAGAAAGAAATATTTCTATTAATGAATTAGTTGAAAATGAAATTATAGATCTTGAAATCAAAAATATGCGAGGAAATATAGCCGAATGTAGTGTTGAAGTTATGGGAGATGTTTATGGGGAGAAAGTAAATGAGATATATGATGTATCTGTAAGAATTTTAAAAACAGTTTGTCCAACATGTAGTAAAATTAAATCAGGTTATTATGAATCAGTAGTGCAATTTAGAGCTAAAGATAGGGATATAAAAGAATCAGAATATATTAAAGCTGATGAGATTGTTGAACGAACTTTGAATAAACAGTATATGAATGATAAACTTGCATATTGTCCTTATAGAGCAAAATTAAAAGAAGGATATGATTATTATATTGGATCTTTGAGAAGTGGGAGAAAAATAGCTAATGCATTAAAAGATGAGTTTGGTGGGGTTATTAAAGAATCTCCTCGTCTTATTAGTGAAGATAGATCTACAGGTAAAGGGCTTTATAGAATATGGATATCTGTAAGAATTCCTGAATTTGAATTGGGGGATTTTGTTAGATATTGTGAAAAAATTTTGCAAATTGAAGATATTGGTAAAAATAGAGTGGTGGCGAATGATATTAAAACTAATAAAAAATATAGGATTGCTTGGAATGATGTTGAAGATATTGAATTGATTAAAAAAGCTGAAGATATTGAAACTGTTAATATTATATCAAAATCTCCGAGTAAGATACAGTTTTTAGATCCTGTTGATTATTCTGTTATAGATCTGGATGTTAAAGATGGTTTAGAAGATGATGTTGGAATTGGGGATGAAGTTAAGGTTATTAAAATTGATGATTATTATTTACTATGAATTTTTTAGTGATTTAAATGATGGGTATAGATGAGAAAATAGAATTGATTAAAGAGGGGACATTGGAAATTGTTAATATTGATGAATTGGAAGAGGTTCTTAAAAAGGATGAGCCTGTGGCGTATACGGGTTATGAACCTTCTGGAAGGATTCATTTGGGTC
The DNA here is from genome assembly GCA_947628455.1 of uncultured Methanobrevibacter sp. Classification (GTDB taxonomy): domain Archaea; phylum Methanobacteriota; class Methanobacteria; order Methanobacteriales; family Methanobacteriaceae; genus Methanocatella. Next base: position 10,363 of record CANQZY010000004.1, on the reverse strand, counting down.
ATGCGGTAACTATTGAAAAGCTTAAAACTCTTCAGAGGTTAGGGTTTAAAATTAAAATTTTATTAGCTGATTATCATGCTTTTTTAAATAGGAAAGGGGATTTTGATGAGATAGGTGAAACTGCTAAATATAATATGGAATGTTTTAAAGCCTTGGGTTTGGATGATAGTACTGAGTTTATATTAGGCTCTTCGATGGAATTGGATAGGGATTATACTGATAAAGTTTATCGTTTAGCGGTTCAAACAACATTGAAGCGTGCGAAAAGAAGTATGGATCAGGTTAGTAGGTATGATGATAATCCTAAAGTGGCTAGTGTGATATATCCTCTTATGCAAACTGTGGATATGGCTTGTTTGGGTGTGGATGTGGCTTTGGGTGGTATGGAGCAGAGAAAGATACAAATGTTGGCGCGTGAAAATCTTGAGAAAATAAATGAAAGTGTTCCTGTTTGTATACATACTCCTCTTTTACATGGTCTTGATGGGGATGATAAAATGTCTTCTAGTAAAAATAATTTTATAGCTGTGGATGATGGTGTTTTAGAGATTAGTGAAAAGATTGATAAAAGTTATTGTCCGCAGGGTATTGTTGAAGATAATCCTATGATTGAGATAGCTGAAACGTTTGTTTATCCTAATCAGGAAACTTTGCTTATAAAAAGGCCTGAGAAGTTTGGTGGTGATGTTGAGTTTACTCGGGAGGAGTTGTTGGATAATTTTAGTAATGGTTCTCTTCATCCGATGGATTTGAAAAATGGGATTAAGGATTTTTTAATTGAGTATTTGAGGCCTGTGCGAGAGTATATGGGAGTTGAATAGGATGGAAGATAAGGAAGAATTTGAGATGAAATTGCCTAATGGTGTGGGGGAGAAAATGCTTGCTCATGCTATTGATAGGTTTGATGTTGTTCTTGAACATACTGAGTATGGGCCTAAGTTGGTGGGTTCTTATGAGGAATTGGAAAAAGTTCAAGATTTTTTAATAAAGTCTATTAAAAAGAGAATAGATCAATTAAGTGATTGATTATTTTATATTGTTTTTATATTGTTTTATGTGTGGGGCTAGTGCTTTTTTAATATCTGATGTTACTTTATTTATTTCATTGTTTGCGTTTATTATTTCATGGTTAAATTCTTTTATTATTTTTAGGTAGTTTGATTTTACGTTTTCTAAGAATTTGGGGTTTTCGAATTTATCTTCGCCTGAGGTTCTTTTAGTTGAATTGGTGGTTGATACGTCTAATAGTAAAACTAAATCTGGTTTTTTTACATGTTTATTTATTTGTTTAATCCAATTGTAATTTTTTTGATATGCTAGGCTAGATATGTATGATCTGTCTGAGAGGATGATTTTGTTGTTGTTTTCTAATTTATCTGTTAGTAACATTCTGTCTGCTGCGAATAGTAATGCTAATATTTTTTGCATTTTATCTGATTCTGCATTGTTATTTTTTAATAGTTTGTGTATGAGTTTACCTATATCTGAATCTGTTGGTTCTATTAGTGTTTCGACGTCTAATCCATTATTTTTTAACCATTTTTCTAAAATTTTAATTTGTGTTGATTTGCCTGCACCATCAATACCTTCAAAAACTATATACATAATTTATTACACCTAATAAACTTAAATAAGTATAAGAAGTTTTATATTATTTAAAATTTTTCACTATAAAGGGGTGATTTTGTTTTATATGAAATTGTGTTTTTGATTTTTTTTTTAAAAAAAAAGTATATGGGTTATATAATTAATATATATTAGTAAAGAGAGTATAGTGATATTTTTTTAGGAGAAATTTTTGAAATGGTTTTATTAGAATTATTAGCGCCTGCAGGTTCTTATGATGTTTTTGTTACTGCTGTGAATGCTGGTGCGGATGCTGTTTATATTGCGGGTGATCGATATGGTGCTAGAGCGTTTGCTCAAAATTTTTCTTTGGAAGAAATAGAAAAAGCTGTTGAGTATGCTCATTTAAATGGTGTTAAAGTTCATGTTGCTGTGAATATATTGATAAATAACTTTGAAATAATAGATGTGATGGATTATTTATTTAAATTATATAAAATAGGGGTTGATGCGGTAATTGTTCAGGATTTGGGAATAGTTTATTTATTGAAAATGTTAATTCCTGATTTTGAAGTTCATGCATCTACACAAATGGCTTTAAATAATTATAGTAGTGTTAAATGGGCAGCAAAGAATAATATTAAAAGAGTTGTTCTTCCGCGGGAAATAAATATTAATCAAATTAAACAATTTAAAAGACAATTTCAAAATGATAATATAGATATGGAAATTGAAGTTTTTGGGCATGGTGCTCTTTGTTATTGTGTTTCTGGAAATTGTTATATATCTTCTTATAATAGTGGTCGAAGTGGGAATAGAGGTGCATGTGCACAACCTTGTAGAAGGGAATATAAACTTAAATATAGGGGATATAATATTGGCAATGGTTATTTACTTTCTACTCATGATTTAGCAACTTATAATAATATTAAAGAAATTGAAGATGCAGGGGTAACATCTTTAAAATTAGAAGGCAGGATGAAATCTCAAGATTATGTGGGTACTATTGTAAATAGTTATAGAAATATTATTGATGGGGTTGAAGGAGATTATGTTAAAAATCTTCAATTAGTGTTTAATAGGAATTTTACGGATGGGTATTTAATGAATGAAAGTCCGGGAGATGTGATGGGTAGAATTGCTTCGGGGCATGAAGGGTTATATATTGGTGATATTATAGATGTTGATAAAACAAAAGTAACGATAGAGATAAAAAATAAAGAAAATTATATTCCGTTAGAAATTGGGGATGGGATAGCGTTTAAATATAATGGTAAAATTAAAGGAATTTATTTAGATAAAATAATTAGCCAAGATGAAAATAAAATTGTAATAGATACTACAAGAATTGTAAAACCTGGAACTGAAGTATTTATTAGTTATTCTAAATTAATTCATGAAAATTTAAAGAAGTTTAATAAACAAACCATAAAACAGCATATTCCTTTGGATATTACAATTGATTTTGATGATTATAATGCAATGGTGAAAGTTGAATTTTATTTAGATGGTGAATTATTTAATTTTAAATATGTTCTTAAAGATTTTTTTCAAAAGGCTATTAATAAACCGTTAACTGAAGATAAAATTATAAAACATCTTTCTAAGACTGGTGAAACTCCTTTTTATGTTGAAAATGTTGAAATTAATAATATGAGTGAAAATTTATTTGTTACAATAAGTAAACTTAATAGTGTTAGAAGAGAAATAATTGGAAAATCATCGAAATTGCTTTTAAATCATTATACTCCTACTAAGAAGTCTGTTAAAAAGACTAGGAAAAATCTTCATGAATTTGTTGATGAATATAAATTATATGAAAATAAGGATATTGATAAAAATCTTTCTCTTTCAATTTTTGTTGATAGTTTAGATGTTTTGAATGCTGCTTCTGGATTTGATCTTAAAAGGGTTTATTTTGATGGGAATTGTTTGTATAATAATCAAAATGATTATTATGATAATATTAAAGATATTTTAGAAAAAGCTGCTCTAATGTGTTCTGGTAGTGAGCTTGTATGGGTTTTGTCTTCTTTTATTAATGAAGAAGAACTATTAAAAGCACAAGAAATCATTGAGGAACTTCAAAATAAGGGAATTATAATTTCTGTAATGGGTGATTTTCCAGCAATGAGCGAAATATTTGATTGTCCAATTTATGCAAATCATAATCTTAATGTTTGGAATAGTTTTACAGTGCAATCACTTGCTAAATCAGGTTTTAATGGAGTAATATTGTCAAATGAATTATCTCAAGATGAAATAAAAGAATTAATAAAGAAAAATAAGTCAAATATTGATTTAGAAATGATTATAAATGGTAATTTAGAAGTTATTATAACTAAAGATGATTTCTCTAATTTAAATAACGGTAAAGATTTTATTATATCTAACAATTCCGATTATGCTATTTTAGAAGACAAAAAACGTAAAAAATTCAAATACAAAGTTTCCTTTGATTATAACAAACAAAGCCATATTATAAATAAAGACTGCCTATGTTTAATTGAAGAAATGAACAATATTAAAAAATTAGGGCTTGATAACTTAATACTAGACTGCAGATATTGTAATGAAGAATACACAAAAAATATTCTTTCACTATATAATAATGCTTTAAAAGATAAAAATAGTGAAGAATTAAATAAATACAAATATCAAATCATGAATTTATCTCACTCTTACATTAATAAAGGAAATTTCATTAAAGGCAGACTACACGAAGATAAAAACAAAAAACTAAAACAAGAAATTAATTAAATAGGAACCCGAAAAAAAATGAAAATTCCAGAATTACTAGCACCAGTAGGCTCAATGGACCAATTAAAAGTAGCTATTAACGCAGGAGCTAGCTCAATTTATATCTCAGGAAAAGATTATGGTGCTCGTAAATTTGCTGAAAATTTTACATTAAAACAAATCGAAAAAGCTGTAAATATATCCCACCTCTACAATGTTAAAGTTTATGTTACTGTAAATATTCTAATTAAAGAAGAAGAACTAGAAAATATTTTAAATTATTTAGCTAAACTATATGAAATAGGTGTTGATGCTGTTTTAGTTCAGGATTTAGGTCTAATTGAAATTATAAATAAATATATTCCTAACTTATCCATTCATGGATCTACTCAGATGAATCTTGAAAATCAGATGAAAATAGATTATATTGCTAAAAAAGGAGTTAAACGTATTGTTCTTCCAAGAGAAATGAGAGTTGAAGAAATAAAAAATATCAAAACATCAATGGAACTAGAAATTTTTGCTCATGGATCATTATGTTACTCCTATTCAGGTCAATGTTTAATGAGCAGTTTAAATGGGGGTAGAAGTGGGAACAGAGGAGAATGCGCCCAACCATGCAGACAAAAATATAAGCTTTCAAGCACGGGTGAAAAAAGATATTACTTATCCCCCAAAGATCTTTCATTATATAATTATTTAGATGAAATAGCTCAGTTAGATATAGATTGTATTAAAATCGAAGGAAGAATGAGAAACAAGCAATATTTAGCTGTGATAGTAAGCCAATATAGAAAAGCTCTAAATAAACTTAAAAATAAAAAAAATGCTAAAACAGAAAATCTTAATTTGGTTTTTAACCGAGAATTCACACCTGGACAATTTAAAAAAAAATTTTCAAGAACCAAACAACCAGGACATATAGGATTATACCTGGGGAAAGTTATGAAAACAAAAGGAAATAGAATAGCTATTAAATTAGATGATAATTTAAAAACTATTCCTCAAAAAGGTGATGGAATTTTAATATTTAAAGAAAATAGTAAGTATGGTTTTGAAATTTCTCAAAATCCCATAGTAACTACTTTAAATAATTTTAATAAAAATAAAATAAAACCTCTTAAAGATTTTAATAGAAAAAATCGAATTCTTATATTAAAAAAAGTTAAAGAAAATAAAAAATCTGACTTTAACATGCAAAATGCTTTAGTTTATTTAAATAAAAGAAATGAACTTTCTAAAAAAGTTAGTGAAATTGAAAACAAATCTAAAAGTTATAAAAAATCAAATTTATCCTTAACATTTCTAATCAAAAATAATTTTCCCGTATTAAAAGGAAATCTTAATGGTTTAAAAGCTGAGGTTAAAGGAAAAAAAGTGCAAGAACCTATAAAAAAATCTATTACTAAAAAAAATATAAAAAAACAGCTTATTAAAATTGGAGATTATCCTTTTATATTGAATAAAATTCATATTAATTATAATGACGATAAATTTATTCCTATAAGTGAAATTAATGAACTTAGAAGAGAATTACTTAAAAAATTAGAAAAAAAAGTTATTAATTCTTATAAAAATAAAAAGATTACTCCGAAATATAAAAAAAATAAGTTTTACCATAAAAAACAAAAATCAAATTTATCTTTTTATACTAATAATTTGGATTTATTGCCATTAATCTATAATGTTAAACGTGTTTATTTAGAGATTCCTCCTAAAGACAATTTTATCTATGATTATAGTAATCCGAATATTAATATAAATTATATGGTTACTTTTATGGAAAAAGCTATAGAATTAACTAAAAATAAAGATTACAAATTAATTTGGAAATGGCCAGATATTGCTCATGATAAATTATTAAAAGCATTGAAACAGGTTAAAGGTATATTGAATAAAAAAAATATTAAAATAGATATTATGAGTCCTGATTTTAATGCGAAATATGGGCCATATAGTTTAAATATTACAAATAGTGAAACTGTTAAAAGTTTAAAGGACTATCAATTGTTAACATTGTCTGTTGAGCTTAAAAAAGATGATTATGCTAATATAATAAGATATATTTCTGAACCCTCAAAATTAGAAATATTAGTCCAAGGAAATATTGAATTGATGAAAACTAGAAATAAATTATTAAATATAAAAGAATCTAAAAAAATTAATTCTCAAAATGAGACTTTTATTATTAATAAAAATAATGAAAAATTAAAAATTAAAGAAAATCTTTCAAATGAAGAATTGATAATTTTAAATTCTGAAGAATTATCTTTAATTCAAGAAATTCCTTTTCTACAATCTATTGGTTATAGTAATTTTTCAATTGATGGGAGATGGAAAGATGAATCTTATTTAGATATGATAAATGTTTATAATTTGGCTATTAATGGTGAGATTAATTTAAAAAAATTAAATAAGATTTCTTCGAAAAATTCAAAATTTAATTTTTAATTTTTTTTTTTAGAGTATTAGTTTTCAAATGCACTTTCATTATTTGAATATAAACTAAAATTATATAAAATAAAAATGATACTAGAAAGGTTTGGTAAAAATGGAAGGGAATTTATCAACATTAAAAAATATTGATGGAATTGGAGATAAAACCTCTGAAAAAATATTGGATCATATTGGAGGTGAAGAAAATCTTCAAAAAATAATAGATCAAGTAGATGTTGAAAAAATTGCGGATATTGAAGGAATTAGTGAGAAAAAAGCAGTTAATATTATGAATCAATTATTAAATAAACCAAAAAATAATTTTATTAAAAGCGATAGGGCAATGGAATTATATGATGATATTATAAATAAGATTCTTGCATATGCAAATACAGTTTATGCGAAAAACAGAATTTTATTACTTTCTCCTTCCAATGATCTTGGGAAAATAGAAAAACAATTAGAATTTACGATGAATGCTAAAGAAAAGGTTTCAAAATTGCCTATTGTGAAACTTAGAGGATTAATGGAGAATCTTAAAGAAATTGAAATACCAAAGCCAATTTATGATGCAGGGAAAGTTATACTTGTTGAAAGTGATGAAGATAATGATTATCTTACTGATTTGGGATTGAATCAATATTATCAGATTATAACTGCAAATGAAATGACTTTAATGAATGATGAATTGATTAATTATGATTTGATTTATTATGTGTATTCTGAAGGATTTCTTGATTTTGAAGGGATGCCTAATGTAGTAATGATAAATATTGAAGAAAATGATTATGAGATAGTTCCTGAAAAAATAATTAATTTGTTTACTTTTAATCAAGATATTTTTAATAGAGTGTATGAAATTCAAAAAATAAGGGGTGAAGAAACTGTATTGGGTGAAATATTTCCAATTATTGAACAATTGAATATTATTGATAAAAGAGAAGTAGATATTGATGAATTGGTAAATTCATTGAAAAAAGAGATGGATGAAGAGATTGAATCATCAATTCAAAATGTGGATCTTGAAGGAAATGAAATACTTAATTTATTAAATAATGACTTTCCTCCGAAAATAGATAAAATATTTGAAGATGTAATAAGTAAAAGGAAGAAAATCATAAAAGAAAAAACTGGAATAGACTTTGACCCATACATTAAAAAATATCCTCTTGAAATAGATGAGGAAGAAATAAAAAGAGTTAAATTAGAACAAAATTCAAAAAAAGAAAATGACATATTTGATATTAAAAAAAATGCCGCCATTGAACTTAACACAATAAAAGAAAAAGCCATTAAAGAAGTAGAAGATGTAATTAAATTTGATTATGAATTTACATTAGGAAGTTTTGCATATGAATATGAACTCACAGCACCAATATTCTCAAATAATATTACACTAGAAGGTGCACTACATTTAGAACTATCTCTAAAAAAAGGAGAAAAAGGCATTCAAAAAATAAATTATAAATTAACTGAAAATGAGAATGTTGCTCTTTTAACTGGAGCTAACAGTGGAGGAAAAACCACACTCCTTGAAACATTAACACAAATATCCATCATGGCCCAAATGGGACTACCAGTAAGTGCAGATTATGCTGAAATTAAATTATTTGATGAAATTTATCATTTCTCAAAAAAAAGATCATTAGACGCTGGAGCTTTTGAATCATTTTTAAACATATTTATACCTATTGTAACCACAGACAATGAAAAATTAGTTTTACTTGACGAATTAGAAGGAATAACAGAACTTGATGCAGCTGTTAAAATAATTTCCACATTTATCGACCTACTTAAAGAAACAAACTCCTACGGAATCATAGTAACCCATATGGCGCGTGAATTAATGAATTACACTGATGTACGTGTAGATGGAATAGAAGCAAAAGGACTAGATAAAGATTACAATTTAATAGTCGATAGAACACCAAAAATGAATTTCCATGCAAATAGTACACCAGAATTAATACTTCAAAGAATTTACGAAAAATCTGATCAAAATCTTAAAAAAGTATATGCTAAAATATTAAAAAAATTCTAAATTCCATTTTCATCATCCCCCTTAAGTAAACTATTAATACTAATATTTACAATCTCTTTTTATGCACATTATTCCAAGTACTAACAATGAATATATCAAAAGAATAGACCAAATATATAAAGCTTTAAAAAAAAATGGATTTGGATATGTAATTGAAAAAAATACATTTATAAAAAAATTTCCATTTCTTAAAAATAAACATGAAGAAGAAACAAGAACACTAGATGAATCAATACCTACACGAGTAAGAAAAACATTCGAAGACCTAGGCCCAGCATATATCAAATTAGGACAAATGCTTAGTACAAGACCAGACTTAGTTGGATGGGATATGGCCAATGAACTTCATAAACTAAGAGACAATACTCCCATAGACCCTTTTGATGATATAAAAGAAGTAATAGAAACAGAACTAAAAAAACCAATAAATGAAATATACAAAGATCTAGACACCAAACCACTTGGATCCGCATCAATAGGACAAGTTTACAAAGCTACCCTAATAGAAAATGAAAAAGAAGTTGCAATTAAAGTACAAAAACCACACATTACAAAAATGATCCATGCAGACATTAAAATCATGGAATTTCTTGCAAATAACGCCGACAAATACATAAAAAAAGCACACATCCTCAATCTACCCGCAATTATACACGAATTTAAACGCTCAATGGCAAAAGAATTAAATTACGAAGATGAAGTAAAAAATATGCAACATTTAGCATACAATTTCAGAAACAATAATAATATCCACATACCCCACGCATATACCGATTACTGTACCAAAAAAGTAATAACAATGGAACTAATCAAAGGATTAGAAGTTTCAAAAATCTTCGATAGCGATGATCCTAAATATAATAAAAAATTAATTGCCCAAAGAGGAGTAAAATCTTATTTTAAACAAATATTCATTGATGGATTTTTCCAAGCAGACCCCCATCCTGCAAATATAATGATAATGGATAACAATATAGTATGCTATATTGACGAAGGAATGATGGGAACACTAGACGACAATTTTAGAGAAAATATAGCAGAACTAATAATTGTATTAATAAGCGGAAATACAAACCATCTAATAAACCAACTATTATACATGGGAATCATAAAACAATCCCAAAACACACCCGATCTAAAAGAAGACATAAATAATTTAATGAATAAATACTACGGAACTGAATTAAAAAACGCTAAAGGAGGATTAGAAGAATTATTAGACGTAATGATCAGAAACAAAATAAGACTCCCTAGAGAATTCATAATGATAGGAAGAGGAATTGCATTAATAGAAGAAAGCGGTGAAAAACTAGATCCCGAATTTAACACTATAAAAGAAATGAAAAAACTTACAAAAAAAATAATCATAAACAAATACAAACCAAAAAGACTATTAAGCACAACCTCAAATTACATACTAAATATAGAACATTTAGCTAAAAATCTACCCCAAAGACTAGACACAATGCTATATAAATTAGAAGACGGAAATTTAACAGTAAACCTAAAACATGAAGAAATAGATAAAATCACAGACCGATTATCAATTTCACTTATTCTATCAGCACTTTTAATAGGATC
>CANQZY010000003.1 GCA_947628455.1 uncultured Methanobrevibacter sp. | reverse complement strand
TTAATTATGTTGATTTAACTAATAATGTTATCTATCTATTAGATGATAATGGACTTTTAGTTGAATCAACTATTTCTATTATTGATGATGATAATATGATAAATAAAATAAGGTCATTAATAAAGTATTTAAGTGATGCTAGTAATGAAATTATTCCTAATGGATTAAACTCTGTAATGCCAGATGATATTGAACTTTTAGAGGTTACTTTTGATGAAAATATTGCTAATTTAAATTTTTCAAAAGAAATGTTAAAATTGGATGATAAATCTTTAATGCGATTGATTGAAGCAATTAGTTTTACTTTATTTAATACAAATGAAATTAATGGTGTTTCAATATATATTGATGGAACTAATATAAGTGAACTTGTTGAGGCAAAAATTCCTTATACAATTACTAAAGATTTTGGAATTAATAAAAAGTACAATATTAATAAAACAGATAATATTGTTAAATACGTCGTTTATTATTCTGAAAATATAGATAATAGTACTTATTATGTTCCTATAACAAAATATATTAATTCTAATGAGGAAAAAATTAATATAATAATTGAAGATTTGTCCAGTAGCTACATATATCAACCAAATTTAATTAGTATTGCTAATGAAAAACTTGAATTAATAAATTATGATATATCTACTGATGAAATGACACTTAATTTTAATAATAGCATTTTTTTAAATGATGATGTTGTGAAAGAAGAGGTAGCATATCCTGTCATAAATACATTTTTTAATAATTATGATGTTAACAAAGTAATAATTCAGGTTAATGGGAAAGAAATTTTGAAAAAAACTTTGAAAAATATTGAATAAAAGGTTGGTTTGATGTATAATCTTATTTGTGCTTGGGTTATACATGTCCCATTAGCTCAGCAGGATAGAGCAATGGCCTTCTAAGGCGTGTGTCGGGGGTTCGAATCTCTCACGGGACACCATTTATGTAATAAACCCTTATTTTATAAGGGTTTTATTATGCAATTTTATTTTTACCTCTTATTTACCTCTTAATTTTTAAAAATCATTATCAATATTGTTAATTAATTCACTCAAATCACTTTTATAAAAATGACTATATACATTTAAAGTAGTTGATATATTTTGATGACCTAAAAATCTTGCTATTAATGTTATATTTGCTCCTGAACTTATTAGTAATGAAGCACACGAATGCCTAAAATCATGTATTCTGATTCTTTTAACTCCTGAAATCATAACTAATTTATCTCTTCTTTTTTGTATTGTCGTTGTAGCTAATGGAAATATATTTCCAAAAACAAACCAATCTTCATTAAAATTTTCGTATTTCTTCATATTATTGTATAAATTATTTAATTTTATTAATAAATTTTTGGGAATAGGAATTTTTCTATTACTTCCTTTGGTTTTTGTAGGCAAAATTAAATATTTTTCACCTTTAATTCTATTGCAAAGACTTTTATTTATATTCATAGTTCCATTTTTAAAGTCAATATCTTTCCAATTAAGCGCTAAAGCTTCACCTTGTCTCAATCCACAAAAAAATAATGTATTGAAAAAACAGATCCATTTTAAATCAGTTTCATTTTTAATAAAATCCTTAAATTCTTCTTTTGTATAAAAAAGCATCTCTTTTTTTAATTCACTTTTGTCACTAAAATTTTCCATTTTATTTAAAACATTGATGTTTAGATCATAAAATTTATTTCCATAATTCAACAATGCTCTCAATTTTCTATAAATAGTGTTTTTATAACCTATAGAAAAATTTTTCTCATTTATATAATTTTTCCAGTTATTTATATGTTTAATATTTAAGTCTTTAACTTTAATATTATCTAAAATATCTGTATAACTTAATTCTATTCGTGTTGATTCATAAGAAGAAATTCTTAAACGATCTTTTTGATAGTTTAAATAATCCTTCTTTAACTCTTTTATAGTTAAATTAGTCGTATTGACTAAATTAGTATCAACATTATTTAAAAATTCTCTCTCTTTATCTTTAGCTTCTCTTGATGTTTTAAATAATTTACTTTGTTTTTGTTTTTTGTTTCCATAAATATCAACGTAATATGTTCTAAAATACCACGAACGACCATCTTTTGTTATTTTTTTTCTATTTTTTTCTTGATATATCATAATATCTCTTCCTTTTTTTTATTTTTTTTGATATAATGATATAGAAAAATCCTAAACATTATATCAATGATATTTTGTTTTTAGTCCTGTCAGACTTTTGTGATTTTTCATGGCTCGTGTTACAGCACGAGTCTTTTTTATATTTTTAATCTTTAATCCTTAAATCTTTAGCAATAAAATCCCCAACAGGTATTTGAAAATAGTTAGCAAGTTTTATTGCTTGATCAAGGGTGATTTTTCTATCGTTTGTTTCCCATTTTGCAAGAGTAGATTGATTTAAATTAAGATCTTGCGCTAATTTTTGTTGTGAAATTTTTCGAATCTCTCTTAAAAATTTAATGTTTGTATTTGTAAAATTCTTATTTTCTAACAAAATCAATCACTCCTTTTAATTATTATACAACATTTTTGTACATATACAATAAAAATATGGCAAAATGTCATTTTTTTGTTGACAATGGCAAAATGCCATAATATAATCGATTTAGATAGGAGGTAGAAAATGAATAATTCAAACGATTTTTGGAAAATTTTATCCGAAAGATTAAGATTGATTCGTTTAGAAAATGATTTTTCAAATGAATATGTAGCAAATTATTTAGAAATTCATAGAGAAACATATAGAAAATATGAGAAAAATCCAAAAAATATGAGTATTGATCTGTTATGTAAACTTTTAGATTTATATCAGATTAATTTGTTAATTTTTTTAAACGAAATTATGGCAAAATGCCATTAAAAAGTCTGACAGGAGTAAAAATAAAAGAATGAATAATAAAGTCAAAAATAATATTATTCAGATAGTGACAGGACTAAGAACAAATATCAAAAAAAATATAATGGAAAGGATTTTTTATAATGTATTTTGCTAAATATAATATTAACCCAAAAAAATGGCATTCAGGAGGAGATTGTGTTGTTAGAGCTTTATGTTATGCAACTCAAACTTCATGGGAAAAAGTTTATGATGAGTTGTGTTATTTAGGTAAAAAAAAGTGCAGAATGCCAAACGATCCATGCGTATATAAAATATTTTTGAAAAAACATGGTTTTATTGAACATAAACAATTAAAAAATGATTTTGGATCTTGGCTAAAAGTTAAAGATCTTATAAATAGATATCAAAATGTGATTATTGTTATACATTGTGCTCATCATCTAACAGCAGCTATAAATGGTTTTCAAATTGATACATGGGATTGCACTTCTAAACCTGCAGGGAAATTTTATATTAAACCAATTGAGGAAAAAGACTTAGAAAAAATTGAATCATATTTATATGAACATAAATTAATAACATTTTATAAGGAGGAATGTAATTATGAATCAAGAGATTGATTTGAAAAGACACAGAAAATATGAAGAAGATACAAATAAAATGCTAGAGATCTTACATAAAAATCATAGGGTAGCTCAAGCAAGAGATAAAATTGAGAATCTTTTAAATGATGGAGACGAAATCATAAAAAAAGAACAAGGAAGATTACAAAGAAGAAAAGACTTTGTAGCAATTATTGTATTTATTTTATTAATGACGTTTGTATTAGCTGTGTTTATATACCAATTTAATAAACTTTGTGAGAAAAGGGAAGAAGAATTTTTAAAAAATTGCACTAGAACTAATAATCAAGAATATTGTGAGGAAATACTTTATGATTAAATCATTAAAAAGCAGCGAAATTTTAGAGATTTTAAGTCATCAATATGTTTCTACTGAAGATATAAAAAAAATTGCCTGTTGTGGTTTAAACAGGGCTCAAACTATAAAAAGAAATATTGTAAAACAATTAGAAAGCGAAAATTATTTGCTGCCGTATGGATTAGTTCCAACAGACAAAGTCGTTGAATATTTAAAAATTAATGTAAATTATTTAAAAAAGTCATCTAGTAGGGTTTTGGTTGAAAAAAATAGAAAGGATTGAAAATGGCAAATAAAAGAATGATTAATTTAAAATTAGTTGACACAGATTTGTTTTTAGGAATGCCAATGAGTGCTAGACTTTTGTACTATGACTTTTTAGTTCGTGCCGATGATGAAGGATTCATTGCATCGCCTAAAAAAATTATGAAAGCAATTGGAGCATCACCAGACGATTTAAATATTTTAGTAACACGACATTTTATAATTCCATTTGAAAGCGGAGTTTGTGTTGTTAGTCAATGGTATCTTCATAATTATATTCGTTCTGATCGGTTTAATCCTACTATTTATCAAGACGAAAAAAGTAGTTTGATTCTTGAAAATAAAGTATATAAAAAAGTTGACAATTCACTTGGTATGACAAATGACATACCACTGGTTGACAAAATGGATACCCAAATTAAATTAGATAAGATAAATAATAATAGTAGTAGTAATAATATAGAGGTCGATGAACAAAATAAAACAATTTTTCAAATCATAGAAGAGGAATTTGGTCGAACTCTAAGCCCGATGGAGTATGAAACTATAAAATCATGGAATTATCAAATTGATATTTTGAAAAGAGCTGTAAAAGAGGCTAGTCTATCTAATAATTATTCAATCAAATATATCGATAAAATAATTTTCAATTGGAAAAAAGCTAATATCAAATCCATTCAAGATGTAGAAGTTTATTTAAAAAGATTTAGAGATAGAAAAGAAAATAGAGCTAATCAGCTTGAGACTTCAAGTGCAGATTATGAGGAACTATAGTGTTTGATGCCGAAAAAAATGTTATAACTTCTATTCTAAATTACCCTGATTTGATAAAAAACCTTGTTATTCCAGATAATTATTTCATAGATCCAATGAATAATTTTGCTATTAAAATTTTAAAGAAACAGTATAACGAATACGCAAAAATTGATTTTACTCTACTTAATGAATTTTATAAATCTGATTTTACTAAAATTAAATTTGATACTTTCATAAATTATATGCTGAGTTTGCTGGACACAAATTTGATTTCAAAAGAAAATTTTATGTATTATCAAGATGCTGTGATTCATTCATATAAAGAGGAACAATTAAAGTTATTAATTAATAAATTTAAAAACAATCAGATTACGCAAGAAGAATTGATTGAAGAAATTAACGAATTACAAAAAATCCAATTGGAAAGTAACAATGAAAATTTAAACGCTGAAGAAATATTTCAATTGATTACATCTAAAAATAAAATATTAAAAACTAGATTTGAGAGATTTCAAAGCAATGCAAATATTCAAGAACACGATTTGCCAATAATTGCTGCACGACCTGGCATAGGAAAAACAGCATTCATGATAAATCTTTTAGAAGATTATTCTCTTAACTATAAATGTCTCTATTTCAATCTAGAAATGACAGAAAAACAATTTTTTACAAGATTGATAAGTGTTTTCACAGGTATAAACATAAAAGACATTTCAGAACCACAAACAGATTATCAAAAAGAATCGATAAAAACAAGTGTAAAACAAATATCATTACGAAAAATTAAAATTGTGACAGGATCACAAACAATAAAAAGCATAAAAAATCAGATTATAAGAGAATCTAGATATGAGCACTTAGTAGTTTTTATTGATTATATTGGTTTAATTAAAAATTTAGATAAAAATAAAAGCCTTTATGAAAAAATAACGGATTTTGTTAAAGAATTAAGACAAATCTCACTAGATTATAATTGCACTATATTTATAGCAGCTCAAATTAATAGGGGTGGAGCAAAAACAAAAAATCAACAACCACAAATAAGCGATTTAAAAGAATCTGGTGAATTAGAACAATCAGGAACAACTGTAATCATGCTACATAACGCATCACCGTTTAAAATCGAAGAAGGACCGACACCAATAAAATTAATAATTGGCAAAAATAGAAATGGTCCTACAGGATTTATAAACATGAATTACAATAAATTAAATCAGAGATTTGATGAGATAACTAAGAATAAAATTGTGAACAATAATGATTGGCGTAAAAATGATGAAAAAGAAGAAAAGGAGTAAAAATGATAAATGATGATCAATTAGAGAATCTTTATAAAATTTTGCAGGAAAAATCAATTAAAATTGATTGGTTAAAAAAAGCTTTGAATATAGAAAATTTATCAAAAATTTCAGTGAGACAATATAACTATTTATTAATAATTTTAAAAAAGGAAGGGATTTAAATGTTAAAAATAATTAGTAATAAAAAAATTAAAGAACTTAACCAAGAAATTAGAGATTTAATTTGTGACAAAATTGCCTTAACAAACGAAAATAGGAAGCTACAAAAAGAAAAAGAATCTTTGGAACAAAATCGAGAAGAACTTACAAATTTCATTGATAAACAGAAATCTGAACAAAAATTAGTAAAAAATGAACGCGACCATTTTGTTAATGAATCTAATAAAAAAGATGAAATAATTCAAAATCTTACAAAAGAAAAAAATAAATATGCTTATTCCATGGGTGGCTATAAATCTAATATTGAAAGAATATCAAAAGAAAGAAACGATTTAAAAAATTGTTTGTTAGAAAAAGAAAAGTATATAAATGAATTAAAAAAAGAATTAACAAAATATAAGCAAGAGCAGTCTGAAGGACAAGTAGTGGTAAAAAAATTACAACTAGAAGTAGAAAAATATAAGAAGTTAAAAGATCCTCATGCTGTAGAGAAATATGAAAAAAATCATAAAGATTTGCGTTCAACTAGAAGGAGAAATAAATAATGGAGCAAAACAGATTGTATATTCACAGGAAGACAGATATGAATTTAGATCAATTTTTATATTACGTTCTTAATTCTTTAAATTCATATATAAAAAATTATAAAAAGTTACCTGAAGCATTTCGTTTTGATTATGATGATTATTTAGATATTTTGAATAATAGATCTAATATTTTGATGTTTGAAAATAATACAGCTTATATTTTAACAATTAAAATAAAAATATGAAACAGGAAATAGAATTAAAAATAATATATTCTAAAAAGAATATCAAAATAAAAGATTCGTATTTGGTAAAGAAAAAAATTGAAATGAAAGCTGTTTTAGAAGAAATATTAAAAAAAGATCCATATCAAGATTATCGAGATAGAACGTTTAGGCAATATTTAAAAGAATGGAGATGTCACAATATTTTATATCATATTCCTTTAAAATATTTTAAAGGTCATTGTAAAGATTGTGATTTATCAGTTAATGAAAGCAAATTTAGATGTTTTGTTTATTCAATTCTAGGTTGTTTATGATAGTAAGAAATGTTCCAATTTCTATAATTAAAGCAGCTAAAGAATATGATTTGTTAATTCAGACGAAAAAAAATATACAACAAAAAATAAACAATGATTTAAAAAAAATAGAAGAATATATGATAAAAAACAATATAGATTTAGATTTGGATAAATTTATAAAAGAAGTAATTGATGACATAAATCCAGGACAAGTATCAATATTTGATTTTTTAAAATAAAAGATATAAAAATCCCATACCCTCTATTTATTCTTCAATATTTATTTGTTTATAACACTATTTGATAATGCTGAGTTTGAGCCAAAAATTAATGGCTAGGGATTAGTTTGAGCATTATCATTTTTTAGAAGGAGAAAAAATGAAAAATTTTTTAAAAGATTTTGTAGATGTACAAAAATATAAAATTAAATATAATACAATTCAAAATAAATGCGATGAAATTGAAAGAAAATATATAGATTTATTAGAGCAAAAATCTGAACAAATTGATTTTATTGATAGCTCTTTTAAAAGAATTTTAGTTTCACTTAAAGATTTAAAAACTAGAGTTTCAGATTTAGAAACGAAAAAGAAAAGATAATATATGGTGATAAAAATGGAAAAAATGATCGAAAAGGAAGTCGACGGCGCTTTACATATGCTTTTGCATTGCGCATTTAAAGATAAGGAATATGTAACGCAAACCCAACAATATGAAATAGTTTATAGATATATTTTAAGTTTAGAAACAAAACTCGAAGAAAAAGACAAAGTTATTGATGAAATATTAAACAACCCATTTTTTACAAATGAATGCCCATATTCATTAATTGGTTATGAATTTATTCAAAAACTATGTGATTGTGATAATTGTGAGGAAGAATATAAAAAGTGTTGGTTAAAGTATTTTGAAAATAAAGTATTAGAAAGAGGTAAAAATAGTGCTAACATTGCCAATTAAGAAAAAATGGTTCGACATGATTAAATCAGGCGAAAAGAAAGAAGAATATCGAGAAATAAAACCTTATTATGACAGTAGATTTAAAGGTTATATTCCATTTATTGGCAACTTAAAAAGAATCAAGTTTAAATTTGAAAATGAAATAATGACTGGGTACGCATTAGTTGATTATGAAATAATTTTTAAAAATGGATACCAAAAAAATAGTCCAAAAATAAAATGTAAAGTAAAAATAGAAAAAGGTTATGGTAAAGCTGAATGGGGAGCAATACCAGGAAAATTGTATTATGTATTAAGAATATTGAATGTGGAGGAAATATGTTAAAAATAAAAGATAATGTTGATTTAAAAGAATTAGAAAAGTTTGGCTTTAGAACATTGAAAAACTTTATATATAAACCTAAAAAAAGTGAATGGTCTGTTATTGAAATTAAAATAGATCCCTCAACTAGAATAATTGATATATCAGGATTATCAGATTTATTTCATACAAAAGAAGACACATTGTATGATTTAATAAAAGCTGATTTAGTTGAGAAAGTAGAGGAGATAAAATGGACAATAATATAACTATACCGGTTGAAAGATTTGAAGAACTTATCAAAACTGAGACACAATATAATTATTTATATTCGCTTTTATATAATCATTTTAAAAATGAATTTCAAGGATTATTTGATTATTTAGATGATATCGATTTAGATAAATTTAAAGAATTATCCAAAAATAAGGAGGAGATAAAATGAGAACATATCAAATTAATTTTAAATATTTAGATTTAGGATCTTCATCAAGAAAATTAATTAGAGCTGATTCTGAAGAAGAAGCAATTATAAAATTCAAAGAGTATTATAAAGATTATGAAGTAGAGATAAAAAAGATAATTGACAAAGGATTAAATTATAAAGAATAAGAAAAGGAGAGTAATAAAATGAAATTATCAGGAAATTGTTATTTAAAAAATCAATGTGGTAACTTAGATTATTTAATTGAATTTACTAATTTAAATGGTGAACAAGTGTCACTTCTTAAAAAAATAGGAAGAGAAGGTAAAAAACTTAAAATAAACTTAGAAATAGAAGAGTCAATACTTGATGATGCTGAAAGAAGATATTTAATTGATATTATTAGGCCTTTTGAACAAGAAAAAATATTGATAATGAAACATAGATCATCTTTATGCAATTATGAACAAATAACAATAGATATTCGTTTCGTTGGTTTTGGGCAAATTATTAACTTACCGCCATTTCCAAAAAATACAATGTATAAAGGTATGAAATTAAATGAGAAATATACATTGAAGGAGCTTGGATTATGAATTATAAAATTAATGATATATTAAAGCTAAAATTAGACAGTGAAGTCAAATTAGGAATGATAGTAGGAGTACAAAAAAAGGATAATGATGAAGAAACTGCTATTTATGAATTAATTTTGAGTGATGATTTTAAAAGAATAATTTTAAATTATCATGAATTAATTGAAAAAATTATAAAAGATTAAGCAAATTTAAAATAATAATTTTAAGATTTTTATGGTTAAAAAAAGTATAAAAAATTTTAAAAACTATTTTTATAAAAATAATTATTAAAAAATTAGTAAATATAAAGGAAAAAACAATTATAAATGCAAGTAACAAAATTATTTGTGAATGTTACCACATAAATGAAGTGAAAGAGGGTGATTTATACGAGTGTTGAAGAATTAGAAAATCATATTGAAAACTTCATAACAGATTTAAGAGATGACGAATTATCAGTATCTAGTTTACAAATTTATAGAAGCAATATAAATCAATTTATAAATTATCTTAGAGATCACAATAAAGATTCATTTGATAAGAGTACATATCAAGATTATCGTGATTATATGAAAAATGAAAAAAAATATGAAATAACAACAATTAACAAATATATTGTGATTTTAAATAAATATTTTTCTTATTTGGATCATGACGATCTAAAAATTAAACAATTAAGATATCAACGAAAACATTATATAGAAAATGTTCCAACTGTTACAGATTACAAGAGAATATTAAGAGCAGCGAAAAAAAAAGACATGATGGTTTATTATTTTATCTTAATTGCTTCATACACGGGTATGAGAGTAACAGCTATTACAGAAATAACAATCGAATCTTTAAAAGAATCTAAACACAATGATGACTACATAAAAATATATTCCAAAGGCAAGTATAATGAAGTACCTCTTCCGGCATGGTTAAGAAGAGAATTATTAAGTTATGCTAAAAATATGGGAATTAAAACTAGTTATTTATTTCCATCATCAAAAATTAAAGGAAAACCCATGACACGAAAAACTATGTGGAAAAAAGTTCATAAAGTTACTGGACAAGCTAGAGTTGATTTGAGTAAAGGGCATCCACACGCATTTAGACATCTTTTAGGAAAAGAATTAACTGAACATGTTGATAATGATAGTTTGGTTGTTGCTGATATTTTAGGGCATGAAAGTACAAAAACGACAGAACAATATCAGCAAAAATCAAAAAAAGAAATATCAAAGATATTAAATAATTTTAGATTTAAATAAGAAAAATATTAAATGAGAAAGGAGAAAACAATTTAGCAAATGGATTCACTAATTATTGGTTATGACATATCAAAAAACAAAGATCATGAATCTTTAATAATAAGTAGGTGTGAAGAAAATGTAATGAAAGTACTATTTTCTTTTCAAGACGAAGATGCTAGATTTATATACAACTTAATAACAGGAACTCGTCCTTCTATTGATAACGTTATTTTTCAATTAAAAAAATATTATAATTTACAAGAAATTGCTATTATTAGTGGTATATTAAGACAATTAGTATTATCTGAGGCTGGAAGTCTATCAACCATATCATATTTAGAAAATGGGAGTTTACTAAGATGATTAAAAGAACTATTATAAAAGATACAGATTTAGGCGGCGTTCTTAACCCAGTATCAAATAATCAAGAATTAAAAGAAGCTTTAGGATCTGATATAGAAGGTCCATACGATACCATTATTTTTACAAAGGGGACTTTTGAGATAGATAATAATAATTTATCAAAATTACAAGAAAGAAGAATCACATTACTTGGTGAAGCTTTTATCACTTTACATAAAAGTATTGAAAAGCATATGCTTGAAGTAACTGGACCAAAGCCAAAAGGACTTATGTCTCTTATAGAAAACGATATGAAACAATATATTAAGTAATATTATGAAAGATATTATATTTTAATTAAAATGTTAGAAACAAGATTAAAGAGGTGATATAAATATTTGAAATTTTATTTAAATTGTTTGTTGTAATGTTAACACCAATATATTTTTTATGTGTTCTTTTTAGTTTGATGTTTGATATCATCAAGGATTTATCTGAATCCATCAAAATTATTATTGATGAGTCAATTGAAGAAATGGAAAATTTTTGGAAGAAGGTTTTAAAAAAGAAAAAATGACTTGTTATTGAACAAAAATAGAAGGAGTGGTAAATATGAAAAGTGAAAAAAAAGAAAAAGAGTATATTGTTTTTGAAATGATAGATCAAGCACCATTATCTCCAAAATTTCGGCGTTTAATGATATCTGATGATGAACTCGTTAATTATGTGAAAAAAGCAGATGCCTTAGACAAAAGATATTATCTTTTTAAAAAAGAAGATCAAATTTTTCCAAAAATAAAAGTTGAGGTGAATTTTTAGTTAATGAATATTATTCAAGCGAAAAATATATTGATAACATCAATTGAAAATAAATCTAATTGTGGTCGTTTATCTGGTGAAGAAAGAATGGCTAAAATTGCAATAAATTCATTTTTTTCTGAAATGGAAACGGCATATAAAAAATACATTAAAACAAAAGAAACAGATCCGTTAGCATCAAATAAATATATAATAAAAATTAATAATTTAATAAAAGGAGAAAATTAAATGAATGGATTAGAAACTTTTTTTGTATTAATAGCTGCAATATTTGCAATTATGGTCGTTGCATGTGTATATGTATCTGAAAAATATGGTCACAAAGATGGTGACAAAAAATGACTTATCAAATAGAAGATATAATTTCAGCATTATCAATATCAAATAATATTATGATTCGACAGAATCGAGATAATACTTTTATTAAAGATGCAATTGAATATTTAAATAAATATTTAGAAATAACTAAATATTTGACAGAAGAAATGAAAAAAGATAATAATGATTATAAAAGAATAGTTGAAACGATTTTTGAAAGAATGAATTGAGGTGTTTAAAATGAATGATTACAATTTATATATTAACTTTATAATTAGGAGAGATAATTATTTTAAAATAAAAAATAAGGTAGAAGAATTAGAAACAGAACTATCATCTTTAAAGTCATTAATTCAAACTACTAAAAACACTGAAATTGTAACTCATTCTAATAATAATAACGATTTATCATCACTTGTAGCTAAAGAAGAAGAATTATCTAAAGCATTAATAGATAATAAAAATACTTTAGAACTATTATTTGATATATATAAAAGTTCATTAAATACAATTGATTCTTTAAAAGAAATATATTTTAATAATAAGCGTATTTATAAAGAACGTTCAATGTTCTACATCTTTTATTACTTTGATTTTAAAAAGAGTAATATAACTACTGATTATGTAGCTGAAAAAATTGGCATAACAAGAGAACATTTATCAAGATTAAGAAGTGAATACTACAATTGTGTGACAAAGAAAGTTCTTGAACAAAAAAGTCTTAATGTTACACAAATATCACATAAATGTTACACAAATATCACATAAATGTTACACAAATATCACATACAAATCACATCAAATATGATAATATGGTAGTGTGAAAAAATAGGAAAGCGAAGATATATAGTATATCTTCTTTTTTTATGTATTATGAAAAGAATGACATTAAAAACTATAAAATATTTAATAGAAATAGACAGATTAGATATTTTTTATCACAGCAAGGAATTTAAGAAAATAAAAAAACAAGTTCAAAAAGAATTTCATTTTGAATGTTTAAGATGCAAAGAAAACAAAAGATTGACTTTAGTTGATGAACACGATCCAGTTCATCATGTTAAAGAAGTTAAACAGTTTCCAGAGCTTGCTTTAAGCAAATATTACAAAGATGAACAAGGAAGATTACAAAGAAATTTAATTCCACTTTGTTTTGAATGTCATAACATAGTTCATGATAGATTTAATAAAATATCTAAATTTACTAATAAAGAGCGTTGGTAGTACCCCCGGCATCCCATAGGGGTGTTTTTTATAATTGCTTTTACAACGGGGTGGGCCACGACAAATTAAAAAATCTCGCGCGCGTGCGCGATGGGGGGGGGTACACATGGGAAGACCAACCAAAATTGAAGCAAAAATAAAGCAATTAAAAAATTCAGATAGGTTTAATGATTTAAAATCATATTTACTAAGTCAGCTTAGGAAAAAAAACAGTAATGTTCCAGCTTATCGCGAATTAGTTGATGAATATATGGAGTTATGGATTATAACTAAATTGCTTTCAGATGATATAAACGAAAAAGGAATAAAAATTAAATGGACTAATGGAAAATCACAAAGTGGATATAAGAGGAATGAATCCATTTCAGAAAAAATAAAAGCCACACAGCAAATGCTTCAAATATTAGATAAGATTGGTATTTCGCCAGAAAATTGTGGTGATCCTGATGACGAAGACGATTCTAACTTGTAGCAAATCATATTTTTTGTATGTGGATTCATATTTAAAAAAAATAGAAGAACATCCAGAAAAATTTAATGAAGAAAGAATATTATTGAAAGATTTATTAAGATATATATTTCTACACGAAAAACTTTATATTGATGATGAACAAGTTGAAAATTATTTTGCTTTTCAAAAATATTTTTTTCAATTATATGATTGGGAAAAATTTTTGATTGTTTTACATGACTGCGTTTTTAAAGAAAATGGTCTTCCTCGCTGGAATGTTCTATTTGCTTTAGTTGGAAGAGGATCTGGCAAAAATGGTCTTTTATCTTATGAAGACTTTTGTTTAATTACTCCAGTTCATGGAATAAAAAATTATGATATTGATATTTGTGCTACTTCTGAAGAACAAGCATATACGTCATTTAATGAAATATATGAAGTTTTGGAGTCTAACAAGAAATTTTTTGAAAAATATTTTTATTGGACTCAAACTGTAATAAAAAATTTGAAAACTGGATCCAAAATAAAAGCTAGAACTAATAATGCTAAAGGAAAAGATGGCCTTAGAAGCGGAAAAGTTGATTTTGATGAGGAACATGCATATGAAAACTGGGAAAATATTAAAGTTTATACAACAGGATTAGGAAAAAAGCCACATCCACGAAAAACAATTATTTCTTCAGATGGTGATGTTCGTGATGGTCCTTTGGATCGCGATAAGGAAAAATCATTAAAGATATTAAAAAGGGAGATACCTGATAATGGGTTCCTTCCTTTTATTTGTAAACTTGATTCTTATGATGAGGTTTATGATCAATCCAATTGGCAAAAAGCAAATCCTTCAATTGAGTTTAAACCAGATTTAATGAGTGAAGTTCAAAGTGAATATATCGATTTCTTGGAAGATCCAATTATTCATTCTGCATTTATGACAAAAAGAATGAATGTTCCGCAAGGGAACAAAGATCGTGAAGTTGTTGATTGGGAAACGATTGAAAAAACTAATCAAAAGATTCCTAATTTAGTTGGTAGAAGTTGCATAGCTGGAATCGATTATAGCAAAACAAGCGATTTCATGTCAGCATCTTTAACTTTTAAAATCAAAGATAAATATTATGTTTTGTCACATACATGGGTATGTAAACAATCACCAGATTTACCAAGAATTAAAGCACCATTGAAAGATTGGGAAAAAATGGGATTATTAACATTTGTAGATGATGTTGAAATAAATCCTGAAATTATCACCGATTGGCTTAAAGAGCAATCTACCAAATATAAGATTAAGAGAATTGCAATTGATAATTATAGATTTACTTTGTTGAGTAGTTATTTGAAAAAAATTGGTTTTGATCCAAAAGATAAGAAAAAATTAAAACTTACTAGACCAAATACGGATATTATGAGAATAGTTCCTACAATAAATAGTCTTTTTTTAAGGGAAAAGATAGTTTTTGGTGATAATCCATTAATGCGATGGGCTATAAACAACACAAAATTAGAACCTGCTCCAAATAATAATTTTAAATATGGAAAAATTGAGCCAAAATCCAGAAAAACAGATCCATTTATGAGTTTCGTACACTCAATGACGTTTGAAGATGGATTTACAGAAACTAATAGTACACATTCAAATTTTCCAGAGCCAATAATCTTAAAATAGGAAGTGATTAAATGAAAATATTTGATTTTTTAGGAAATATTCGAATCAAGACCAATGAACAAAATAAAACGGAAATTGAATTTATAAAAAAAGATATATCACAATCACTAGAATATAAATTAACAGCGTATTATTTAGCTATTTCTTATATTAAAGCTGCTATAAAAAATGCTAGTTTAAAAATTTATGATGGAAAAACAGAAATAAAAGATCATCTGTATTTTTTATGGAATAAAAGACCTAATCCGAACGAAAATATTGTTTATTTTAAAGATAAATTGTTAGATGAACTTTTTACAAAAGGAGAGGTTTTAGTTGTTCCAGTAAAAAATAATTTGTATATTGCTGATTCTTATTCTTTGGAAGAAGGATCAACAAAAGAAAATATTTTTTATGATATATATATCGGAGAAGATTATATTTATAAGAAAAAAGCTCAAGATGTTTTCTTTTTCAAATTGGAACAACAAGAAATAAAAAGATTTTTGTTTAGTATGTTTAATGATTATGACGATATTGTCAGTTCTGCAATAGATTCATTTATTGAAACAAATGGAGTAAAGTATAAATTAAAAATTAATAATGTGGATATTGGATCAAAAACTGATTCAGCAAAATATAATAAATTTATTAATGATTCTTTAAAACCTTTTTTATCAAGTAAGAAAGGAATTTTGCCTGAATATGAAGATTACAATTTGCAAAGATTTGATACTACTCAAAGAGGAAATGCAACTGATATTCTGTCTTTAAAAAAAGATGCTTTTGAAACAGCAGCAGAAGCTTTTCATATTCCAGTGGGTTTGCTTTATGGAAATGTAACTAATACTAATGATTTGATTACTTCTTTTTTGACATTTTCGGTAAAACCTATTTTAGAAATGATTTGTTCTGAAATTGATTCCAAATTTTATACGGAAGATGAAATAAAAAGAGGTATGAAAACACAATTTGAGTACACTGATATAATCTTCAAGGATATGTTCTTAATATCAGATAAACTAGAAAAGATTTTGTCAAGTGGTATTGAAAATATAGATGGTATTCGCGAAAAACTTGGAGAACTTCCAAGAAATACTAAATCTAGTAAAACATATTGGATGACAAAGAATTTTGGCCCAATTGATGAAGTTTTGAATTCTTCAGAATCAACGGAAGGAGGTGATGACAGTGAACAAAAAGTATTACGCCTTGGAACAGAAAGAGAATGAAGCTAATTTATTTATTTTTGGTGAAATCACTTCATGGAAATGGCTAGACAACGACGTTTCTTCCAACGATATTGCTAATGAATTAAAAAATTTAGACGTCGATACTATCAACGTTTTTATTAACAGCTATGGTGGAGAAGTTGCAGAAGGATTAGCAATTTATAACACTTTAAAGGCTCACAAAGCTAAAATAAAAACGTATTGTTCAGGATTTGCATGTTCTATTGCAAGTATCATTTTCATGGCAGGCGACGAAAGAATTATGTACAATTCGAGTATGTTAATGATTCATAATCCTTGGTCTCGTGCTGTTGGAAATTCAAAAGAATTGAGAAAAACAGCTGATGATTTGGATAAAACAACGCAAGCGTTAATAAACGCTTATATGTCGTGTATAAGTATAACAGAAGAAGAATTAAAAGAATTACTTGATAATGAAAGTTATATTTTGCCTTCCGAAGCTTTGGATAAAGGATTTGCCACTGCAATTGAAGGTGATGAAGCAAATGATGAACAGTATCAATCTGCTAGAAAATTTATTTTTAATTCTATTAAAAAAAATAATAGATTAATAGAAAAAGTAAAAGAAGTAGAAAATAAAGTTCAAGAAATTGAGCAAAAAGAATCAATAAAAAATGATGAAGAAGTAGATTATCTATCTACTTTTTTAAATGCCATAAAATAGGAGGATAAAAATATGGAAGATTTAACTAAAAGCAATGTTAGTGCAGTTGCTAATATTATGGATGCACTAAAATCAAAAGATGAAGCAAAAATAAAAGAAGCATATGACAAATGGCAACAAGAAATCCTTGATCGTGTTGTAAAGAAGTTTGAAGATATTGATGATTCTACTGATCGCAGTATTTTAGCTTCAAGAGGAATTAGACAATTAACAAAAAAAGAAAGAACATTTTACAATAAATGGATAGAAGCAGCAAAAAGTGATCATCCAAAGGATGCTGTAGCTGATTTGTTGCCATCAGTTGAAGTAACAATTATAGAGGATGTGTTTAATGAATTAAAACAAGAACATCCATTATTGAAAAAAATTAAGTTTAAATACGTTAAATATTTGACTAAAGTTTTAGTTCATGGCGAAAATGCTAAAAGTTATTTGTGGGGAAAAGTTACATCTCAAATCACTTCTCAAATAGAAGCTGATATTAGTGAGATTGATTTTTCACAAAATAAATTGAGTTGCTATGCAATTCTTGCTTTAGATATGCTTGATCTTGGACCAGAATTCTTAGATACATATTATAGAGAGGTATTAAAAGATGCTATTGCTGAAGGTAGTGAATACGGAATCGTTCTTGGTAATGGTAAAGACATGCCAGTCGGATTAAATCGTGATATTCATAAAGGAGTATCTTTTAATTCTGAAACTGGTTATCCAGAAAAAGAAGCAATTAAAGTTAAAAGTTTTACACCAAAAAATTATGGTGAACTTGTTGCTAAAATTGCTAAAACTGAAAAAGGAAATAGTCGAGTTATTAAAGATTTAACTATGATTTGTAATCCTGTTGATTATCTAACAAAGATTATGCCAGCAACAACAACGATGGTAGATGGTAGATATATTAATGATATTTTCCCTATTCCTACTGAAGTCATTCAAGTAAATTGCATGACAGAAGGAAAAGCTATTTTGTTCTTGCCTCATTTATACTATGCAGGTATAGGACATTCTAAAAATGGAAACATTGATTATTCAGATGAGTTCAAATTTTTGGAAGATGCTAGAACATATAAGACTAAAATGTTCATGGGTGGAATTGCAAAAGACAATAATGTTGCATTGCTTCTAGATATTAGTGAATTAGAAGAATTCTATACTGTTGTTAAAGCTGAGGTAACTGGAAAAGTTCAAACAGAAGAAGCAACAATTTAATGAATAATGGTATTTAAAGAAGAATTAATAGAAGAAATAAAGCGATATTGTGATATTTATAACAATGATGAAGAATTGCTAAGCAAATTAACGAAAATTATAGAAGAATCGTATATTGATATTAAAAAATATACGGGTTGGTATAAAAAAGAAGAAATTGATTTTTCAGATAAAGATCTTTTTGATTATAAAAGCCTTTTAAAAAATTTGGTTTTATATATCTGGAATGGCTATACAAAAACTGAATTTTTACATAATTATAAAGACGATATAAGTTTCTTAAAAAGAAAGAACGATTCTGATGAAAACAATGCTACAACAGAAAGCATATAAAGATGGAATCGTTTCTTTTTTTATACCAAAAGAAGAATTTATAAATAAAAATATAATTTCAAAATCTCAATTGCAATATCTTTGTCATTCTTCATATAGAAACGAAAATATTCGTGATCAAGATCAACAATTTGCTTTAAATAATGATAGAAAATTATCATTAAAAATATCTATTAGATATAATTCACTAATTGATTCAAGTAAAAAAGCTCTTATTGGAAATGATTTATTTGATATTTATGATGTATCACCAGACAAAGATTATAAAGAAATGTATTTATACCTTGAAAGGGTGAGAAAAATTGAAACAAGAAATTGAAGCAAAGTTAGATGAAATAAAAGAAAAACATTTTTATGGTTTAGTTCCACAAAATGTAGAACTATCTTTGTGGGATTATTGCGTTATTAGAAAAGGAAGAACAAATAAAAAAAGTCCTTCATCATTAGATCTTCAAAATTATATTCAAGTTGCAATAGTAAGAGAAGAAGAAATTACTGATGAAACATTAATAAAAATAATTCAAGCAATTTTACGCATTCCTGGCATTAGATTGGCTGATGAATCAATTGATTTTGATTATGAACATAAAGGAAATAGTGATATGGTTTGTGAAGTTGCAATAATCACATTTACAAGGACAATCAAAAATGTCATACGAGAAGACTAAAATCAGTGTTGATCAAAGTGATATTGATAATTTTGTTCAGATTCTGAATAAATATCCTGAAAATGTTGAAGAAAAGATTAATGATTATCTTCATAACACAACAGCAAAAAAAATAATCAATAAAGCTACTTCTTTTTTGCCTGTTTCAAAAAAAGGAACACGTCATGCCAAAAACAATACATGGTACAAACAATATAATTATAATTTAGCTGTAAAAATTTCCAATAATACAGATGGCAAGAATACTACCAAAAAAGAGTATAAGAATGCTAAAAAAAGTTATTATTATTTGTATTTTCCGGCAACAGGAAAAGGTACAAGTAAAAATAAAGGAGCAAATCCTTTTCACGAAAAGACTGCTAACAGTATGAAAAATACTGAAATTAATGAACTTATAAAAATTTTAAGTAAAGAAACTGATAAAAGTTTTAAATGATTGGAGGAGAAAAAATGACTGATTACAAAAAAGTTTTTTCAAAATTTGAAGTTAAAAAAATTGGCATAAAATTTCATAATTCACAAGAAAATACATCAGATCCTATTAATTGTACAGGATCTTTTGAAGAGGCTATGAATGTAAAAGTGATAACTAAAAAATGTAATGGTATTACTGCAAAACAAGTTATAAAAGAAACTGGTGAGGGTGAAAATAAATGGAAAGGACACATACCATATTACCTTTATCAAAAAATGTTTGGCGCAATAAGCGATGGCTATAAAGATGGTATTACTTCTTACGGAAATAAATCTATTCATGCTCCATTTGGATTGTATGCACTAGTTGCAGATGAAGATGATAATGAAATGCTACTTGCATATCCAAATTGTGTTATTACATCTGGTCAAGCACAAACGATTGAAAATGGTGCTGAAGAAGTTGCAGAAATTGAACTAACACTTGGAATAATGCCTGATGATGATGGACAAGGTAAATATGAGGCTATCGTATCACAATTAGACGAAACAGTCACAATTGATAAATGGCTAAACGAATTTTCACCAGAATTAGTAAAAGCTGCTTTGTAGGAGGAAAATTATGAGAAAATATGTAGTCTTAAGAAGTTTTAAAGATAAGGTAGAAAATGTTAAAAGAAAAAGAGGAGATATCTTCTCTATTGAGGATGAAGAAAGAGCAGAATATATTGAATCTTATTCTTTGAATGATCCTTATGTAAAAAGAATAGATAATCTTGAAGATCCAGGACAAACACCAGAAGGTGATCAAGATCCAGGACAAACACCAGAAGGTGATCAAGATCCAGGACAAACACCAAAAAGAGGAAGGAAAAGAAAATAATGAATGAAAATATAGAAGTATTAAAAACAAATGATGATAGTGTTTTTAAACCAATAATTTCAAGTCCTGTTTCTTTTACATTAAAAAATAATGAAACAATTGAATTAACTCTTAATTTATTAAAAATTTATCGTTTGAAGTATAAACAACCTAAATTATATGAAAATTATAATAATGCACTTTTGAAACAAAAAGAAGCTGATTTATTATCATTAGTAACGATTGTTTATACAGCTTATGTATGTAATAAATTTGAAACTGATAATTTCTATAATTTTGAAGAGTTTTTAGAGTTGTGTCCTGAAGATTTAGAAACTCTTGGCGATATTGTTGATAAATTGATTTCAAAAAAAAACAAGTAAAATTTATAAATGAATTTTTAAAACGTATTCCGAGTTCAGAATCTTCTAGTGATTTTGGAATGCCAGATGTAATTTTAGAAGATGTTGAGGATATGTACACATTTTATGTAATGATATTAGGTGTTAATGAAAATATATTTTGGAATGCCGATTATTCGTTTTTAATAAGCGTAGCAGAAAATAAACATGCTTTCGATAAATATATGAATTATCGAAAATCTCAAGAAATAGAAAAAATAGGAAAATAGGCCCACATTTTTGTGGGCCATTTTTTTTTAATGAGGTGATAATAAATGGCAAAAACACAAGTGCAAATAGAATTTGAAGCAGAGACTAGTAAATTTACTTCAGGAATAACAAAAATTAATAAAGAAATCACCAATTTAAATAAACAATTACGAACAAATAGTACTCAATTAGAGGGTAATAGTAAAAATGTCGATCTGTTAAATAAAAGAAAAGAATTGTTGCAAACAGAATTGGAAAAAACAGATAAAAATATTGAATTGATTAATAAAACTTTGGATGAAGCAAAATTGAAATTTGGTGAAGATTCTGAAGAAGTGAGAAAATGGCAGAACAAATTAGAAGATGCAAAAAACAAACAAGCATATTTAAAAAATGAAATTGATAAAACAAATAAATCTTTAAATGAAAATTCTAGTAAACTTTCTAAAGTAAAAACAACATTAGAAAATGTACAAAAAACAACAGAAAAACTAAGCAAAAAAATGACTGTTTTATCAGGTGCTCTTGTTGGTATTGGAACAGCAGCAACAAAGGCTAGTATTAATTTTGAAAGTGCGTTCACAGGTGTAAAAAAAACTGTTGATGCAACAGATGAAGAATTGGAAGAGTTGAAAACTGGAATTCGAGACATGGCTAAAGAATTACCTGCTTCAGCTGTTGAAATTTCAAATGTTGCAGAAGCTGCAGGTCAATTAGGAATTAAAACAGAAGATATATTGAGCTTTACTAGGGTTATGATTGATTTAGGAGAAGCAACAAATCTTGAAGCAACAGAAGCCGCTAGTGCATTAGCTAAATTTGCAAACGTAACTAAAATGTCATCAAAAGATTATTCAAAATTAGGATCAACAATAGTAGATTTAGGTAACAATTTTGCCACTACTGAACGCGATATTGTAGAAATGGCTACTAGACTTGCTGCTACTGGTGAATTAGCAGGTTTATCTGAACCTCAAATTCTTGCTTTATCAGCAGCAATGTCATCTGTTGGTATTGAAGCTGAAGCCGGTGGTTCAGCAATGTCTAAATTATTAAAGAAGATTCAAGTTGCTGTTGAACTTGGTGGAAGTGATCTTAAGAAATATGCTGAAATAGCTGGCATGACAAGTAAACAATTTAAAAAAGCTTTTGAACAAGATTCTGTCAATGCTTTATCAGCATTTATTGGCGGACTAAATGATACTAAAAGAAATGGAAAATCAGCAATTGCTGTATTAGACGATATGGGATTATCTGAAGTAAGACTTTCGAATACAATTCTTTCATTATCAAACGCATCTGGTGTCATGAAAGATGCGATTGGAAGAGCAAATGCTGCATGGGACGAAAATAACGCTTTGGCAAAAGAAGCAGCAACTAGATATGGAACAACAGAATCAAAAATA
Organism: uncultured Methanobrevibacter sp.; assembly: GCA_947628455.1. Classification (GTDB taxonomy): domain Archaea; phylum Methanobacteriota; class Methanobacteria; order Methanobacteriales; family Methanobacteriaceae; genus Methanocatella. The sequence goes on along the minus strand of CANQZY010000003.1, from coordinate 10,943 downwards.
AAGATTCTGAAAAACAATGTTGTTGATTTAGGAATATCATTCGGCAATCTTTTAATTCCAAAACTAAATAGTGTTACAGAAAAATTGAATAAATTTGTTAATTGGTTGAATAATTTAAGTCCTGAAGCTAAAAATACAATTCTTTCAATATCTAAAATGGTTCTTGGTTTAACATCAATGGTTTTAATTTTTAATAAAGGAGCTAAAACGATATTAACAACAATAGATTTATATAAAAAATTAAAAGAATCAACAATTTTAGTCTCAGCTGCAACGACAGCTTGGAATGGAATTACAAAAGCATTTACCGTAGTACAAGGATTATTGAATACAGCTCTTTTAGGATGTCCAATAACATGGATTATAGCTGCAATTGCAGCTTTAGTCGCTGCATTTGTGCTTTTATGGAACAAATGTGACTGGTTTAGAGAATTTTGGCAAAAATCTTGGGAAAATATAAAAAAAGTAGTACAAACGTCAATTGATTTTGTCGTTAATTTGTTTCAAAAAATAATATCTTTTTTCACAAACAACTGGAAAGATATCTTAATTTTTATTGCCAATCCTTTCGCTGGAGCATTTAAATTACTATATAAACATTGTGACGTGTTCAGAAATTTTGTTGATAATTTTGTTCAGAAAATTAAGTCATTTTTTTCTGGCATTGGTCAATGGTTTGATCAAAATTTGATTCAACCTGTTACATCAGTGTTTTCAAAAATTGGTAATATTTTAAATCAATATATTGTCCAACCATTTATGACGTTATTAAACAATTATATAATTCCGATTGTTTCAAAAATTATAGAAATTATTGCTAAAATTGGTGAAATAATTGTAGCTGTTTTTGTTGGACTCTCAAATTGGGTAAATGAAAATATTATACAGCCAATACTAAATGAAGTCTTGGCTTTTAAAGATTTGATTGTCGGATATGCAACAGAAATTTGGAATAATATAGTACAAATTTTTATTGGAATAGGACAGTGGTTCAGTGATCGATTTACTGAAATTCAAAATGTATTTGCAAATATTGGTCAATGGTTTAGTGATCGATTTACTGAAGCAATTTTATCTATTCAAAATGTATTTGCAAATATTGGTCAATGGTTCAGTGAAAAATATAATCAGATAAAAAATGTTTTTGCACCAGTTGGAAAGTTCTTTAAAGAAAAATTTAATGAAGCATATTCAGCAGTTAAGTCAATTTTCTCAAATATCGGTGATTTCTTTGGCTCTTTATGGTCAAAAATTAAAACGAAATTTTCAAGTTTGGGAAAAACGATTGGAGATGCGATTTCTAATTCTGTAAAATCTGGTTTAAATGGAGTTATTAGTTTAATAGAGAATACAATTAATAAAGCAATTAAACTAATTAATGGTGCGATTAATTTAATAAACAAATTACCAGGTGTCAGTGTATCAAAAATCAGCGAATTAAAATTGCCACGTTTAAAAACAGGTATCGATTTTGTTCCATCTGATTATTATCCTGCATATTTGGATTATGGGGAAAGAGTCTTAACAAAAGAAGAAAATGCTTTGTATAACAAATTAGGCGGTTTAAAAGGATTAATGTCAACAAAATTGAACATAAGCAATGATAATTCAAAATTGGTTGAATATGTTAAAAATATTGCTAATAGACCTTTATATTTTTACGTTGGCAAAGAAGAATTAGCTGAAGCTACTGCTGAAGCATCTGAAAATGTTAGTAATAAAAGAATGGCAATTAAATCGAGAGGAGTAGAATTATAATGAGAGATTATTTTGTTGCAAATGGTATAAATAGTCTTAAAGATTTAGACTTATATATAAGTAATCATGTTTTAGATCCTCCAGTAAAACGAACTATTAAACAAACTTTGCCATTTGTTCAAGGATCAATTGATTTTTCTGATTTTTCTGGAGAAATCATTTTTGAAGAAAGAAATTTGAAATATACAATTGATGTAGCAGAATTGACTCTTCAAGAAGTGGAACAAAAAAAACAAGAAATTTTTAATAAATTTGCTGTATTACCTTCAAATATCAAAATTGAAGATACGTATCTACCAAACTACTATTTTATTGGTACATTTAATAATATTGAACAAAACTCTGATCAAGAACAAGTAGAATTATCAATTAATTTTTCAATTTATCCGTTTTTGTTTTCAAAGAATACAAAGAATTTCGAAAAGGAAATTGTTGAAACAGAGATTATTTCAATTGAAAATAACAGTGTTCATCCCATAACAGTTGATATAACGTGCGATCAAAATATAAATATTAAGAATAATAATGTTATTTATTCCTTTTCGCCTGGAACATATCAAAACTCAGGTTTTGTTTTGTATCCTGGAAAAAATGATTTAGAGGTAATAGTTAATGCACCAACTAATTTAAAAATTAATTTTGTTGAAGAGGTATTATAATGTTCGATGTTTATATTAATTATAAGGGAAATAAAATACTTGTTCATTCGCGACAATCTTCACCACAATTGCCACATTTAGTTTCTGGCTCTCTCGTTCAAGGAATCAATACAGCTGATTCTTTTTCTTTTGATATTTTGCCATTTAATAATGGTTTTGATTTTTTAGTTCAATATGCAACAGAAATTTCTGTAATAAATGTCAAAAAGAATGAAGAAATATTTGACGGTAGAGTTTTAGATATAAAAGATTCTATGAATGACGATGGAACAATTTTGAAAAATGTTGTTTGTGAGTCAAGTTTAGGATTTTTGCAAGATTCTTTACAGCCATATTTAAATCCACGAAATTGGACGAGAAAAGAATTATTATTATTTATATTAAATAATCATAATTCGCAAGTAGAGGAGCAAAAGCAAATTTTTTTAGGCGATATTACAGTTACAGGCATAGATGAAAATATTTATATTGGTTTGCAACGACAAAATTCATTTGAAGCAATAAAAGAAAAATTGATTGATAAAATTGGTGGAGAAATTAGAATTAGAAAAGAAAATAATAAAAGATATTTAGATTATGCAGATAAATTTGGTAGTTATGTTGAGACACCGATAAAAATAAAAGTAAATATGAAAAATTTGTCAAAAGAAGATGAACTGAATAGTATTATTACTCGTTTATACCCATATGGAGCAAAAATAGAAGATGAAGAAAATTTAGAAAACACTGATAATGATAATCGCGTTGATATTACTTCGGTAAATAATGGAATACCTTATATTGAGGATAAAACAGCTATTGAAGTTTATGGAATCATAGAAGGAACACATAATTGGGACGATGTTACACTTCCAAAAAATTTATTGTCAAAGGCAACAGAATATTTGAATGAGAATAATAGAATTAAACGAAAATATTCAATTAATAGTTTAGATTTATCATTGATAAATAAAAAATATGACGAAATAGATGTTTATAATTATTATCCAGTAAAAAATAATTATTTAAATGTTGATGAAAACTTACGAGTAATTAAAAAAACTACAAATATTTTAAATCCTACAGAATTCAGTGTTGAACTGGGGGATACGACAAAATCTATTTTGGATATGCAAATTGAAGAAAGAAACAAATATAGGGATTTAACTAATTCTGTTATCGAAATTCAGTCAAATTATGTTACAAACGAAAAATTAAATGATACTAAAAGAGAAATAAATAATACTATTTCTCAAATAGAAGATGATATTAATTTATCTGTATCAGAAAAATATGTTTCTAAAACTGATTTTGAAGATTTTCAAGAAGAAAATAATTCAAATATTGATATTAGAACTGATAGTATTTTGGAAGAGGTTTCTAAAACCCAAACTATTTTAGATCAATTAGCTGATGATACAAATAACAACATGCAAAGAATAGAAGAATCATTTTTATCTCTTCAGACTGCAACACAACAAAGATTTGAAGTGGTTCAAGCAATCATTGATGGCGGAGTAGAAACACTAAAAAATAAATTAGTTATTATCGATATTGACGGTATAAAAGTAGCAACAAACGAAAGCGCCTTATCTGTATTAATTACAAACGAAAAATTCGTAATTAATAGATATGATATGCCATTAGCTGAATTTTCAAATGAAGGTGCAATCCTAGATAATTTAGTGGTTAGAAATTATTTAACGGAAGGATATCATAGAGTAGAAAAAACGAATGAATCTGGTGAAAAAAGAACCAGATTTTTTTATATGGGAGATGATATGGAATGACGCTAAATAACACATATCAAGAAGTTTCAAGAAAAACTATAAGTACAAACTACCTTTTAATATTAGAGGCAAAACTAAATTCACAAAATATATCTAAAAATACTTCTAATATAAGTGTTCGTTTAAGATTTAGATCATTAAATGGTTATTCTGCAAATTGGAGTAGTGGTTCAGCTTTGATTAACGGAGGTAATTCTAAAAGCATTCCTACATCAATTTCAGCAAATGCCACTTTGACTTTAAATGAAATAAGCTACAATATTACTCATTCAAGCGACGGATCTAAAAGTGTTTCTTTATCAGGACAAATTTCAACAACCTTTTCTCCAATAAACGGAAAAACGAGTGGATCAGTTACTTTGCCAACGATTCCAAGAGCTAGTTCTATAGTTGCAACTTCAGGAAATATTGAAGAAGGTATAATAATCACAATTTCAAGTAAATCATCGTCTTTCAAACACACAATAAAATGGTCATGCAGTAATCTTTCCGGAACAATTGTTGAAAAAACAAGTAATTCTGTCGTTGGGTTTACAATACCAAAAGACATTTATCAAGTAATTCCTAATTCTTCGTCGATAACAATAAAATTGATATGTGAAACTTATAATTCAAATACAAATATAGGTACATCAAATACAAATATTGTTGCAACAGTAAATCAAAATTTAAACAAACCAGACGTTCAATATACTGTAAAAGAAACTAATCAAAAAGCTATTGAATATCAAGGTGATAATTTTGATGTGCCAATTTTAAATTTATCTGAACCTCATTTTGTAGTTGAAGCAGTTCCAAAAAATTATGCTTCAATTAAGTCTGTAAAAATTCTTTGTGATGATGGTCAAACAATACAAACATCTGATGGAATTTTTCAAAAAATTGGTTCAGCAAAATTTAGTATAGTTGTTACAGATAGCAGAAATATTTCAACAAATATTTCTATTGATTTAACAAATAGATGTATTAATTATATAGTTCCATCAATAAAAAGTATTGATTTTAAGAGAAAAACGACAACTTCTGGAGAAATAATTTTAAACGTTTCAGGGAGTATTTTTATTGGACAATTTAACAGTGATGGTATAAAAAACAATTTAAATATTAAATATCGTTATAAAGAAAATAAAGAAAATGTTCCCATGTCAGAATTTTTTTCGATATCTTCAGAAAATATTATTATAGATGAAAAGAATAATACTTTTAAAATAGAAAATTTGAGTTTAGGAGAAATAACTGATTATAGAAATAGTTATTTATTTGAATTGTACGTTAACGATCTAGTCAATAATTCTGACTTGATTTATACTAGTAAAGTTTTGACTAGAGGAATAGATACAATTTCGCTTGGCAAATCAGATTTAACTGTTAACGGGACAATTTTAATGAATGATGAGAATGGTGAACATGAAATAGATTTGAGAGATTATTTATGGGATTATGATGTGTTGTATCCAATTGGTTCAATATTAATCACTGATTCAAATCAAAATCCATCTTCCAAAGTGGGGGGGGAACATGGCAGTTAATTGATAAAGAATTTAAAGCGTTTCATGAAGGTGTAACTTCAACTTCTGATATAGCACAATACTTAACAGAAGAAGACGCCACTTGTGATCGACTTACAGTTATACGAGCAGGTCATACGATCGAATTTAAACTAAATATGGTCACTAAAAAAAGTATTTCGGATGGATTAGTATCTTTGTGTACGTTAAAATACAACAAATTTGGCGTAAAAAGTTTTAATGGTTTAGAATTTGCGAATGAATTTATTGGTTCAGATGGCGGGAATGGTGCTTTGATGGTGAGCCTTGATGCTGATGGGAACTTGCATTCTAATGATGTAATCATAAAAGGCGGAGGAACTTCGATGAATACTGATGCACGAATATACTACAATAGCGTCAGAGCTATTGATTATAATGACATGTTAGATGAATATTGCGATAAATTTTATTGGAAAAGAACAGCTTAATTTAAGGAGGTAATTTTATGATTGAAAAAATTGTTATAGCCTTTCGAAAAATTTTAATAGATAGTTCATCTATTTCACATAATAAACAACTATTAAAAGACATTTTAGACAAAGAAGCAATAACTTGTTCGTTAAGTAGTAATGCGAGTATTACTACCACACGTAATTATGAGGCAGTGCAAATAAAATTAGATAGGATTAATTACACTGTTGGCGAAAACCTAACTTTACAAAATGGTGCTATTAAAATAGGTAAAAATATCAAACGAGTGCTTGTAAATGGGAACATAGGTTCAAGTGGTTCAACAACGATGTTTGGTTTAACCATATATAAAAATGATACTGCTGTTTTCAACGCATTTATAGTGCCAGCAAGTGGTAGTTCGTGTTCTTTAAGCGCTTCCCCATTCGTAATTGACGTTGAAGAGGGTGATACAATTTCAATGTCTCTATATATAAATAATACAGGTTCAAAAACAGTTCTTGCTTATGACGGAACAAGTACTTATTTAACTGTACAAAGTTTAAATTAGAAGGAGAGTAAAAATGGAAAATATAACTTTAGGAGATTTATCAAGTAATATTGTGTGGTTAGTCGCTTTTATTGGTGGAATTCTTGCGATATTAACATATTCTAAATCAATGCTTAATAAAGTGATAGCAAATCCTATATTAGCAAAACTGGATAAAAATAAAAAAGACTTAGAAAGTCAAATACGTTCAATTAAAAATGAATTAACAATAGTTGGTCAAGATCAGTGTAAAAATTATTTAGTTAGATTTTTTGCTGATGTTGAAAATGGTGAAAAACTTAGTGAAGTTGAAATTGAACGTGCTTATGATGCTTATGAAAAATATACTAAAACCTACAAGGGCAATTCTTATATACATGATAAATGGGAAAAATTAATGAGAAAGGAGAATAAAAATGATTAAAGAAAAAATTGCAAAGTTAATTGACTTAAAAAGTATCATAACTATTTTAATGGTAATCTCGCTTGTTGCGGGATTTTTTCTTGGAAAAATTGAATCTAGTGATTTAATTCCATTAGTAACAATGATATTAACATTCTATTTTACTAAAACAAAAAAGGAGGAATAATTATGGCAAAAGAATACGCAATTTATCCATTCAAATATATGAACATAACACAACGTCATGATCAAGGCAATCATTTACCTCATTGGAAGAATTCTAAAGATAATAGTGATAAACCATGGGATGAAGCTTGTAAAGACAGTGGACGTTCGTATTTTGAACCTAAAAACGATTTTAAGGTAGAAGAAATTATTGGTATTGATACGTCAAGCACAAAAGGTTATACCAATGCCGTTCGTTTAAAATCAGTCAATAAATTAACAACACCTTATGGTACAGATTATCTTTACGTAACCTTAACCCATATGAACGAGAGTAATTTGAAACAAGTGAAAAAAGGACAAGTTCTAAAAGTAGGAACAAAAATCTTACTTGAAGGAACTGACGGTAACGCATGGGGTAATCATTTTCATGTTACAGCAAACTTTGGAAAATATTATGGTTTATTGCAAAATAGCAATGATAGTTGGTGTTTCACATATAAAAAATCTTTATTACCAAATGAGGCTTTTTATTTAGATAAGAAATACACAACTGTAAAAAATGCTGCAAATTACTCTTTTAAAGAAGTACCTAAAGAAGAAAAGAATAATGAAACATCTACTACAAAAACAGAAGATTTCTTCCCTAAAAAAGGGTATTTCACACTTGGAGATACGCATAAAAATGTTGGGAAAATTGCTGATTTTATGTATAAAACATTTCCAGCGTATACGAATAAAAAAGCACTTGGCGATTATTATGGACCATATTTACAAAAATCGATTAAAGAGTTTCAAAAAAGAACAGGCCTTGAACAAGATGGCTCTACAGGACCAAAAACGCTTGCTAAATTGAAGAAATATGGATTTAACGAATAAAAAGGTTAGGGCATTTGTCCTAACCTCTTTTTTTATGTCTAATTCAAATATTCTTGTTCAAAATCTTTAAGATCGTTCTCAAAAGATGTTTCTTCTTTTAAATAATTAATAAAATCTTCATTAATACCATTAAAAATACTATTTAATTTTTCATAATAATCTAGTTTAGAATCGATAAGATAATTTTTTTCAATACTTTTCCAATCAAATCCATCAAAAAATTTAATTTTATTTTTTTCGTTTATATAATCATAATTCATATTATTTCTCCTTATAAAATTTTATTTTGTTCTTCTAATAATAAAAGTGCATCGCCTAAATTGGTTTCAACATATTTTTCTTTTTTGTCTTTTTCTTGTTCTTCTTTATCATCACTTATGAAGTTATAATCATTAAATATAATTTTATCATCTATAATTTCATAAAATAATAAACATTTATAATTTGATCCAAATTCTTCTATATCAGCTTTTAATTCTTCAATTAACTCATCATTATCATGAGAATAAATAATATCTTCTTTATTATTGAAAATCGATTCTAATTTTTTCCAAGTTTCAGAAGAACCTTTTCTTTGACCTTGTTCAATATTTTGAATTGCAAATATTGATACTTTAGATTTTTTCGCTAATTCTTGTTGTGATAAATTAAATTCTTTTCTTTTTTCTTTTAACCATCCAGAAGTTCTTTTTAATATTTTCATTTTTTACCTCCTAAACACCGTAAAGTGCATTTTTCATAAATGATTTTATGTTATATTCCCATTTTACTTCATTATTAGAATTTTGTTGAATTTTAGCTGTTTCTAGCCAATGTTCAAAACAAAATTCTTCGCCTGTTTCACTATCTAAAAATAATTCATGATTTCCCCATACTTTAACATCAAAATAATTTTTATCAAGTAAGATTTCATTTCCATAATAATTTTTAGAAACCTGCCAATCTTTAACAAAAACAACATGAGTTCTATCTAAAATTAGAGCATACCCAAATTTTGTTTTAATTAAATGATTTTCACCGATTTTAACAACAATTTTTTGTTTATTTTCGCTAATTCTATTCATTGTTAAATATTTGTTACTGCATTTTCTAAAATTTAATCCTTCAAATCTGTATTCATTAAAGTCTTTTTTTTCCATAGCTACCATCCTTTCTTAATTTTAATATATATAAAATGATTGAAATATTATGATTTTTATGATAATATTTAGTTAGTAGCAAGAGAGATTTCTCTCTCTTTACTACGAATCGCTTTTATTTGAATTGTTTTAGCTCGATTTCAAATGTGATTGCGATTCTTTTTAATATTATAATCATAAATTTCATCATCATTTTCCTCCTTTCATAATATTATTATAGCATAACTCACTCACTCGGTCAACATTTTTTTGCAAATAAGTCATTTTTTTGCATTTTTCTTAAAATATCATAAAAAAGTAGGAAATTATTCTTAAAAGTATAATTATATTTTTAGAAAGAAGGTGAAAAAATGATAGTCGATTGGATTGATTTTGAAGCTGATATTTTAACAGATCTAGATATTATGTATTTTTTGCTTACTCAAGAATTCGAGTAAATTTTACCTCTTATTTACCTCTTAAAATTTTATATTTTAAAAAAATGTGGTCATACAAAATAATACAAAATAGTGAATAAATATGCAAAAAAATACTTGTTTAAATATCTTTAAATATTTAAAATAATCCTCTCATGGGACACCATTTATGAAAAAAAGTCCTTATTTTATAAGGGCTTTTATCATGTTTAAAACTATTTTTTTTCATCGTCAGATTTTTGTTTTTCCTCACTATCGAGATTGAGATTGGCCGTGTGTTTAGGTTTGCGCTTTTCAAGTGGCAATGTTTCAATCCATTTTTCTCCATCCCATTTCTTCAAGCAATTGGGACCGTACCACTCTTTGAGAATTTTTTCGATGTGGTTATACGAATAGAACTTTCGTCCTTCGAATACATATAATTTAAAGGGATAGACATCCTCTTTTTTGAAAACGGGTTCGCGTAAAAACTTTTCCCAAGGCACGGAAATGGGTTGGGATACTAACGAACTGTTTTCATTTTGGCGCGAGTGGTGGTTGCTGAACCACCTGATGAATTTCGATAGCCAATCATGGGGTAGGTGTAGGTTGTCTAAAAAGACGTATAGAGGCATTAGAACTTTAGTAACTGTTAGTGCTAATTCATATTTTAATTTGCTTTCTGCCACATTATCGTAAATGATGACGTCGATGAAGATACCATCGCCACTTCTACAACGATTTTTCAAGAGAAAATTGACTTCTTCCATCCAGGTGCCACGCTTTCTAACTTTCATCGTTGGTCCCATGATGACATTGTATTTTTTATCAGTTTCATAACATTGAAAGTAGAATTTATCACCCAAGTCTTTTTTCATGGCTTCGACGAAACGATTCCAGTCACTGCGTGGGACGATGACATCCATGTCGTCATCCCAAGGAATAAAACCTTTATAGTTGACAATTCCTAGAGCTGAACCTGCCATTAATGCATATCTAATATTATTCTTTTCACAGACGCGATGAATTTCATCCATTATTTCGAGTACTTCTAATTGTAAGTCGCGAACTGTTACTTTCTTACCATTATAGACTTTTAAGACGTATTCATCTCTTTCGCGAATACATCCATTTTTGAATTCGTCATTTATTTTTTTTTCGCTATTGCTTTCTCTTTTCATAATATTTCTCCTAGCTTTATCTTACTATAATTCATTTAAAATTAAAACTTTATTTTATTGTTAATATGTAAAGTTTTAATAATGATATTATCTTTTGGCGATTCG
>CANQZY010000002.1 GCA_947628455.1 uncultured Methanobrevibacter sp. | reverse complement strand
AATATTAATTTAAACCCTGGTGATTACACCATAACAACCAACAACACCTTAACTGGTCAAACTGTAGGTAATACTGTTAAAGTTCTACCTGTTTTATCAGGTAATGATTTAACTAAAGTTTATGGTCAACCAGGATCATACACCGCACACCTACTAGACAGCCAAGGCAACCCTTATGCTAACCAAGAAGTAACCTTTAACATCAACGGCAGAATATATCATAAATTCACTGATGCTAATGGTGATGCAAGACTATCCATTAACTTATTACCGGGTAGTTATATTATAACTGCTTCTGCAGGTATTAATGGCGGTATCGAAAGTAACTCTAACACTATCACAGTGTTAGGAGCATAAAATAGAACACATAGAAAAAATTGAATTTTTTTTTAGGTAAAGGGAAGAAGATTTTAGTCTTTTTCTCTATTTTTTTTCTTTTTTTTGAAGATTTTTGGATAAATTTTATTGTTTTAGATTGAATTAGGGTTAAAATTCTAATATTTGAAGTTTTTTTTAGGTAGTTTGATTTGTGGTGTGAAATAAATTGTAATTTTATTATTATAAAAAAATTTTTTTTTAGTTTTTTTTGGGGAATAAATTTATTTTTTAACAAATCTTTATATTATTTAAAACGTATATTTTATAGTAATATTTATGTTTTAAGGGTGTTTTCAAATGATTCATCAACAATTAATGATAAACTGGTCTTATGTGTTGCTTTTGTTTATTTTGGGATATGTGATATATAAAAGGAAAGCTTTGGATTTATTGGGTTCAGTTTTTATGATTTTGATGGGTATTATTATTATTTTTTCGGCTGGTGTGAATTGGTTGTTGATTTTGATAATTTTTTTGATTTTATCATTGTTTGCGACGAAGTTTGCGAAACCTTATAAGAAATCTTTAGGTGAATTTGAGGGAAGAAGAACAGCTAAGAATGTTATTTCGAATGGGATTGTTGCATTTATGATGGCTGCTTTTGGTGGTTATTATTTGCCTTTTGTAGGTGGTTTTATTGGTGCGATATCAACGGCTACTGCGGATACATTAGCATCAGAGATTGGTGTTACTCGTACTCCTCGTTTAATAACTACAATGAAAAAAGTTCCTCCAGGAACTGATGGTGGAGTTTCTATATTGGGTACTGTTGCGGGAATTATGGGAACTATGATAATTGGTGCTTGTTCTTTTTTAGTAGGGATTATTCATTCTTTATTTTTGGCTATTTTGATTTCTTTAGTTGCGGGTGTTTTGGGATGTTTTGTTGATAGTTTTTTGGGTGCAGTTTTTGAGAGAAAAAAATTGCTTACTAATGAGCATGTAAATTTGATAGCTACTGTTGTGGGTGCTTTTATTGGTATTGTTTTAATTTATTGAAAGAATTCTTTTTTTTATAAAATTATTTAACTATTTAAATTCTAATATTATAATTAATTATATTTTTTTTTTAGGTGATGTAAGTGAAGGGAATTATATTAATAATGGATGGTATGGGAGATCGTCCTTTGAGAGAACTTGGTTATCAAACTCCGCTTCAGGCTGCTAATACTCCGAATATGGATGAGATGGCTAGTGAAGGTATTAATGGTATAATGGATTCTATAGCTCCGGGTATTATTCCGGGAAGTGATACTGCTCATATTTCAATTTTGGGTTATGATCCTTATGATGTTTATACGGGTAGAGGTCCTTTTGAGGCTTTTGGTGTTGGTGTAGATGTTGTTGAGGGTGATATTGCGTTTAGGTGTAATTTTTCAACTGCTGATGAAGATGGTGTTGTTACAGATAGGCGTGCTGGTAGAATACGTGATGGGACAAAGGATATTGTTGAGGTTTTAAATACTATGCAGTTGGATGATTTTCCTGATGTTGAGATTATTTTTAAGGAATCTACTGGTCATAGGGCTGTTTTAGTATTGAGGGGTGAAGGTTTGTCTGATAATGTGAGCGATGCTGATCCTAAGGTTGAGGGGAATAAGTTTAGGGAGGTTGTTGCTTTGGATGGTTCTCCTGAGGCTAAGAAAACTGCTGATATTTTGAATAGGGTGGTGGTTAAGTCTTATGAGATGGTTAAAGATCATCCTGTTAATTTGGAGAGGATAGCGAATGGTGAGCCTCCGGCTAATATTATAATACCTCGTGGTGCTGGTGCGGTTCCTGTAGTGGAATCTATTAATGATAAGTATGGGTTGAATTCAGCATGTATTGCGGAGACTGGTCTTATTAAGGGTATTTGTAGGTTTGCAGGTATGGATATTATTGAAATGGAAGATGTTACTGGTGGAGTTGATACTAATCTTGATAATATTGTTGATACAATTGTTGATCAAGTTAGAAATTCTAGTCATGACTTTTTTTTAGTAAATATTGATGGTGCTGATGAGGCAGGTCATGATGGGAATATTGAGGAAAAATTAGGGTTTATAGAAAAGGTTGATAAAGTTGTGATGAGTAAACTTAAAGAGTTGGATAATGTTTATTTGATTTTAACAGCGGATCATTCTACTCCTATTTCTGTTATGAATCATTCAGGTGATCCTGTTCCGATGATTATTAGGGGTCCTGAAGTTCGAAGGGATGATGTTTCTAAGTTTTCTGAATTTGATGCTGCTAAGGGAGGTCTTTGTAGGATTTGTGGTGGTGATGTTATGAATATTTTAATGGATTTGATGAATAATTCTCATAAATTTGGAGCATAAAAAAAAGATTTGGGTGTTGGTTTGATGGTGGATAAAAAGCTTTTTGGAACTTCTGGGATTAGAGGATTGGTTAAATATGAGGTTACATCTGAACTTGCTTTAAAGATAGGTAAATCATTGGCTTATTATTTGGGGAATTCTGGTAGTGTGGTTTTGGGTAATGATACTCGGACTAGTAATGAGATGTTGAGTCAGGCTATATGTGCGGGTCTTTTGGAAGGTGGTGTGGATGTTGTTAAATTGGGGATGGTTCCTACTCCTTTAGTGGGTTATGCAACTGAGAAATTAGGTGCTGATGCGGGTGTTATGCTTACAGCTTCACATAATCCTTCTGCTTATAATGGTATTAAATTATGGAATCCTAATGGTATGGCGTATACCTCAAAACAAGAAGAGGATATTGAAGAGATTTATAATAATTCTTATTATATTTCAGTTGATTGGGATAATATAGGTCAATTAAAATATAATGATGAAATTAAAGAGGAATATATAGATGACTTGGTTAATTCTGTTGATATTAGACCAGGTTTAAAAGTAGTGATTGATTGTGCTTCAGGTGCAGGTTGTGAGATATCACCTTTAGTTTTTAGAAAAGCAGGATGTAAGGTTACTACTTTAAATTGTCAAGCTGATGGTTTTTTCCCTGGAAGGAATCCTGAACCTAATGGGGATAATCTTCAAGATTTGATGAAAACAGTTATAGCAACTAATTCTGATATAGGGATAGCTCATGATGGTGATGCAGATAGGATGATTGCAATAGATGAAAAAGGTAATATTTCGCCTTTTGATAGTTTATTTGTATTGATGGCTAAGGAGTTTGGTGGAACGATTGTTACTACTGTTGATGCGGGTATATGTATAGATGAATCTATAAATGAAGTAGGGGGTGAAGTTTTAAGAACACCTGTGGGTGATGTTAATGTGGCTGAAGCAATAATTGATAGGAATGCTAGTTTTGGAGGGGAGCCTTCTGGAACATGGTTACATCCTGATTTTAGTATGTGTCCGGATGGAATTTTATCTGGTTTAAGGATAGCTGAATTGGTTTCTAAAGAAGGGAAATTATCTGATTTGTTAGATAGGATCCCTAATTATTCAACTGTTCGTGAAAAGGTCACATGTTCTAAAGAACAAAAGATTAATACTATGGGTGAAATAGAAGGTTTATTTAAGGAAAATTTTAATGATATTGAAGAAATAAATACGATAGATGGTATTAGAGTAACATTTACTGATAATAGTTGGGTTTTAATTAGGCCTTCTGGAACTGAAGATTATATTAGAATAACATTGGAATCTAAGGATGATAAAAGAGCAGAATTTATTAGAAATGAATGTTTAAAACTTATTAATGAAATCTTAAAACAATAAGAGATTGGGGTTATAATAAAAATGAAAGCTATAATTTTAAGTGCTGGTGAAGGATCTAGGATGAGGCCATTAACTCTTACTAAGCCAAAAACAATGTTACCCGTAGCAGGAAAGCCTATTATTCAGTATAATATAGAATCTTTGAAAAAGAATGGGATTGTTGATATTTTATTAATTGTGAAGTATAAAGAGGATATAGTTAGAAAGTATTTTGGTGATGGTTCGGAGTTTGGTGTTAATATTACTTATAAGACTCAGGAAGATTTTTTAGGAACGGCTAATGCTATTTCGTATGGTGAAGATTTTATTCATGAAAGTCTCATTGTTTTAAATGGGGATATTATTTTAGATGCGGAAATTCTTCAAGAGATTATTGAGAAATATAATTATATGAAACCGGATACATTGATGGTTTTAACAGAAGTGGAAAATCCTTCTGCTTTTGGTGTGGTGGAGATTGATAATCATGATATTAAAAATATTATAGAAAAGCCAAAGTTGGAGGATGCGCCTAGTAATTTGGTGAATGCGGGAATATATATTTTTAATGATGATATTTTTGATAAGATACATAAAACAGAGCTTTCTGAAAGAGGGGAATATGAAATTACTGATTCTTTATTGCTTCAAATAAAAGATGGTAAAAAGGTGATTGGTCATCATACTGATAAAGATTGGATTGATGTGGGCAGGCCATGGGAGTTAATTGAGGTGAATGAGGAGCTTATTTCGGAGCTTAAAACGGATATTAAAGGGAAGATAGAATCTGGAGTATATATTAATGGTGAAGTGTATTTGGATGAGGGTAGTATTATAAGAGCTGGTGTGTATATAGATGGAAATGTGTATATAGGTAAAAATTGTGATATTGGCCCTAATTCTTATATTCGAGGAAATACTTATTTGGGTGATAATGTTTTTGTGGGAAATGCGGTTGAGATTAAGAATTCTATAATTATGGAGAATACTAATGTTAGTCATTTGAGTTATGTTGGTGATTCTGTTATAGGGTCTAATTGTAATATTGCTGCGGGGACTAATATAGCTAATTTGCGTTTTGATAATGCTACTATTAAGACTAAAATTAAAGATAAGAGGATTGATAGTGGGAGGCGTAAGTTAGGCGCTATTATTGGTGATTCTGTGAAAACGGGTATTAATTCAAGTTTTTCTCCTGGTGTTAAGGTGGGGTATAATTCTACTATTGGTTCTAGTGTTTTGTTATATGATGATGTTCCGTCTGATACACGTGTGCTTGTAAAACAAAATCATATTATTCAGGATAAAAAGAAAAAAGATGGTGTTGATGATAAATAAGAGTGATTCGGTGGTAGTTTGTCCTGGTGCTCAATTGTTGGGTGATTTGGAATTGGGGGATGATGTTTCAATATGGCATGGTGCGGTAGTTAGAGGTGATGTGGCGCCGATTAGGATTGGGAATAATTCTAATGTTCAGGATAATTGTGTGATTCATGCATCAGAGGGTTTTCCTGTGATTATTAAGGATAATGTGAGTATTGGTCATGGTGCTGTAGTTCATGGATGTACGTTAGAGGATAATGTTTTAGTGGGAATGAATGCAACTGTTTTAAATGGTGCTAAAATAGGTAAAAATTCTATTATTGGTGCGGGTGCGGTTGTTAGTGAAAATAAAGAGTTTCCTGAAGAAAGTTTGATTCTGGGTGTTCCGGGAAAAGTTGTTAAACATTTGACTCAAGAACAGATAGATCATATTCAGGAAAATGCTGATAATTATTGTGAATTGTCAAAAAAATATAAGCAGTAAGTTATTATTTTAAAGTGAAAGAATGAAGCCGAGAAAAGTTATAAGTGAAATGGATTCTTATATTCCTGGTAAATCTCAAGATGAAATTGCAATGGAATTTGGAATTAATAAGGAGGATATTATTAAATTGGGTTCAAATGAAAATCCGTGGGGTCCCTCTTCTAAGGCGGTTAAGGCTATTAAGGAATCTGTATTGAATATTAATAGATATCCGGAATCTGATTTAAGGGAATTGATTCATGAATTTGCGGTTTATTCAGGAGTAGATGATTCTCAAGTGGTTGTAGGGGGGGATGGTGCTGATGAAATTATTGATGTGCTTGCAAAAACATTTATAGATGATGGTGATGAATTTATTGTGCCTCTTCCTTCTTATATGTATTATGAGTATTTATTACAACAATATGGTGCTAAACCAGTTTATGCTTCGTGGGATATGGAAGAAAATAAATTAGATGTTAATTCTGTAATAGATGCTATTACAGATAAAACAAAAATGATTTTTTTATGTAGTCCGAATAATCCGACAGGGACTTTAATTAGTAAAGAGGATATTTCTAAAATAGCTGAAATTAATGAGAATATTTTAATAGTGGTTGATGAGGCTTATTTTGAATATGCTGAAATTACAAATAAAGATTTAATCAATAAATATCCTAATATTTTTATTATAAGAACCATGTCTAAAGTTATGGGATTAGCGGGTATGAGAGTGGGATATGGTTTATCTTCTCCGGAAATTATTGATTATATTTTTAGAGTAAAGCCCGTATTTTCAATTACAAGGTTATCATATGTGGCTGCTTTAAACACTTTAAAAGATAAAAAATATATTCAGGAATCCATTAAGAGTGGAATTGAGAGCAGGCAATATTTGTATGATGAATTATCAAAGATACCTACATTAAATGTATTGCCTTCTAGATCTAATTTTATATTAATCGGAATTAAAGACACTGGATTTAAAGCATCACAATTAACAAGAGAACTTATGAAAAAGGGAATTATTGTTCGTGATTGCACTTCATTTAAAGGATTGGATGAATATTGGATTAGGATCAGCATTTGTACAATGGATGAAAATAAGAAATTTATAGAAATTATGAATGAGGTTTTATCTTAAAATGTTACTGGGCGGAAACCTTATATCCTCAGTGGAATTTCATAGTAATATGTCATTAGTTCTGTTTATGGTAGGATGCCCTTTAAGATGCAGATATTGTCAAAATGTTGAACTTTTCGAAGGAGGAAATGAAATTTCCCTAGAAGAAGTTAAAAATATTATTGATCATTCTTCGGAATTTATAGATGCAGTAGTTATTTCTGGAGGAGAACCATTAGTTCAATTTAATCATGTTTTAGATATTTTTAATTATACTAAAAGTATAGGTTTAAAAAGTAAGTTGGATACTAGTGGAGTTTATCCAGAAAAACTTAAATTTTTATTAGATTCCAAAAAAGTTGATTTTATATCTTTAGATATTAAAGCCCCTTTCTCTAAATATGAAAAAATTGTAGGTCAAGATATTGGTGGAAATGTTAAGGATTCAATGGATTTAATCAATAAATATAATGTTAAATTAGAAGCTAGAACCACTTTTGTACCTACACTACACACTAAAGAAGATATTAAACATATTGTAAGAAATATTAAATCAGATATTTATACATTACAACAATTTAGAAATCGTTGTGTTTTAGATCCTGAACTGGAAAAAGTAGAAAATCCTAATGCGATTGATTTAAAACGATTAGCAGAATCTTTACTGCCTTATTTTGATGGGATTATTAAATTTAAAACAGCTGAATTTGGAGAGCAGATTGTAAATAAAGGGTGATTAATTGCCAATTTTATCTTTTAGAAGTCAAGATATTGATATTATAACAGGGAAAAAAACCATGACTATCCGAAAGCTTTGGAAAAACCCTCTTAAAAAAGGCGATAGGTTATATTGTTATTGGAATCTTGTTTCTAAAGAGAAAAAAAAGATTTTTGAAGCAGTTGTTGAAAATGTTGAATTAATCAAATATATAAATTTAAAAGATAATGATGAGTTAGCTCAAAAAGAAGGTTATCGTGATGCTAAAGAAATGGTAAAAGAATTTAAAAAGATGTATGTTGGTAAAATTACAAATGATGAAATGTTTCAGATTATCACTTTTAAAAAATTAGATATTGATGATTGGAAAGGCAAAAAAATTGATGAAAAGGCAATGATAACTCAAAGAGCAGATATATTATTTGACATGGGAAAATATGATAAATCCGCTCTTTGTTATGATGCTGCTTTAAAAATAGATCCTGACGATACCTATCTTTTAAATAAACAAGGTGATAATCTTTCAAGATTAGGTGATTTTCAAAAAGCCATTATTTGTTATAATAAAGCATTAGAAATTGAAGATAATAATGAATATATATATAATAATAAAGCTATTGCACTTTTAAATTCGGGTGATGTAGAGGGTGCTTTAAATGCTAGTAATGAAGCTTTAAAGATAAATTCAAACAGCCCTGTTATCTTATATTGGAGAGGGTTTATTTTAGAAGTTTTAATGAAATTTGATGAAGCATTAGAAGTTTATAATAAATTAATTAAAATAGATAGTGAAAACCCTGAAGTTTGGAATTCCAGAGGGATTCTATTAACAGATATGGGAAAACCAGAAGAGGCAATTAAATCATTTAATAAAGCTGTTGAATTATGTCTTGATGATTCTGAAATAGACGCTAATACTTTAAACAGAATGGGAAATACATATGTCGATCTGGGTAATTTAGATAAAGCTTTAGAATGTTATAACGCAGCTATTGGTATTGAAAAAAACAATATTGATTGTTTATTAAATAAGGGGCTTGTTTTAATGGAGTTAGGTAAATTTGAAGAAGCTGTAAATAATTTTGATAAAATTCTTCTTAAAAATCCTGATAATGAAGATGCATTCATATTAAAAGAAGAATGTTTAGAAAATTTCTAAAAAAAAACACACATTATATCCTTTTTTTTTTAAAAATTTAATTTAAATTTTTTTGGTTTAATTGAGGATCTAGTTCTTTGAGAACTTGAGTATAAATTTCAATAGCTAAATTATTTATCTCTTCTCTAACCTCAGGTGTATTCTCACTTATAGGTATTTTAATTTTTTTTTCTAGTTTTATAAATTTATTATAAATTAATAATTTGAGTGTAGATGAAAGGTTATGTGTGGAAACTTTATTTGCAGAATATCTTAAAAATTCAATAAAGTCTTCATAATATTCGTCGTCGTTTTCTTTATTTGTTGTTAATTTTTTAACAATTAATTCTAAAGGGATTTGTTCATCATGTGATTTGGCATAGAGAACTTCAATATCTTCAGCGAATATAATAAGTTCTTTTCTTCTTTCAGGGCCGATGATTCTGTTTAAAGTGTTTTTATCATTATCTTCAATAAGTTTTTTAAATCTATAGTCTGTACGATGAGCATTATACATCATAATATACATTGAAGATAAAATAGCTAAAATAGCAATATCGTCACCTAAACTCCAATTTCCAAATAGATAGAGTATCACGCCAATTATAAGAATAACGGCGAAACCTCCGATAATCCATTGATGTGTAATTAAATAATGTATAAATTCACTTTCGATTTTCATTTTACCATATTGATATGTTTTTTGATTAAATTAATACCCCATAATGCCATTTCATCTGCATTATCTTGTTTATTAGATTCAGAAAAACATCTAAATATAGGTTCAGTTCCTGAAGGTCTAATAATAACCCATCCGTCATCTTTAAATATTTTAAGACCATCAGTTGTATCTATTTTATAATTTGTAGTTGATTTAATCTCGTTTGCAATATTATTCATAATCTCTTCTTTTAAATTATCATCACATTCAATTTTCATTTTTTTAGAATAATATTTAGGTAATTCATCAACTAATTGTGATAATGGTTTTTTTTCTTTAGCTATTATTTCTATAATTTTAGCAACTGTCATTGCTGCATCTCGACCGTAAACAAAATCAGGGAAAATCAAACCTCCATTTTCTTCCCCTCCGAATAATCCATTTTTATCTTTTAAAGCACGGGCAACAAGTAAATCTCCTACAGCAGTAGCTGTTACTTCTCCATTATATTTTTCTGCAATATCATATATGGCTTGTGAGGTGGCTACTGTTGTAACTATAAGCCCACCATTATTTTCTTTTAACATTTGTTTTTCTACAAGTGAAAATGTTTTATCTCCTAAAACAAATTGCCCTTTTTCATCAATACAAATTGTTCTATCAGCATCACCATCGTGTGCGAGTCCAATATCTGCGTTTAATTGTTTAACTACCTCAATAAGTTCGGTTAAATTTTCTTCAATGGGTTCAGGGTCACGACCGGGGAAAAAACCATCAGCTTGACTGTTTAATGTGATAACTTCGCAACCTAATTTTCTAAGTAAATATGGTGCTGTGAAAGATCCTGCTCCAGAACCACAATCAACAACTACTTTCAAATTACTTTCACGTATAGTTTCACTATCTACATTTTTAATGGCATTATTAACATATTCTTGTAGTATATTATCATTATACATTGAATTGCCAATTTTGTCCCAACTTACTCTGTGTGGTTGTTTGTCAAAATACATCTCTTCAATAGCTATTTCCATATCATCAGGAATACCTATTCCAAATTCATCTAAAAATTTAACCCCATTGTATTTTGGAGGATTATGTGAAGCTGTAATCATCACTCCACCATTATAATAATTTCTCACAGCAAATTGAAGTGCAGGTGTTGGAATAATACCTAAATCCACCACATCACATCCGCTTGAAAGCAAACCTGCTTTAACCGCATCCATTAACATTCTACTTGTAGTTCTTGTATCCCCACCAACAGCTATTTTACCTTTTACTAGACTTCCATAACATGCTGCAAGTCTTGATGCAAATTCAGGTGTTAAGATATCATTCGCAGTTCTTCTAACACCAAATGTTCCGAATAATCTTTTTTTAACAGACATTAAATAATTCCTCAATTAAATTTCAATTAATAGTAAATATATGTTGTTTATATTTATTAAATCGTTTACTCATCATAACAGATTCCTTCATAACATACTTCTTGAGATAGGCCTAATTTTCTTGTAACAATAGGATTAAAAATACCATATATAATCACAGTTCCTAAAATCACAATAAATACTACAGGAATCAGTTGAGGTATAATAAGACCAGTATTTTTTAATTTTAATGCAAATAATGATGCGGATGCAGCAGCTACTATTCCTCTAGGATGTATAAAACCTAAAAATAGTTTCTCTTTATAGGTGAATTTATGTTTATATGTTACAATTCCTACTATTAATGGTCTTACTATAAATACATAACATAGAACTAGTATTATACTTGGAATTAAATATTTTATTAAATCATCTATATTTACTAATGATGCTAGAACTATGAATAATATACCAATTATTAATGGTTCCATAAAATCATTTAATTTTTTTGTTAAGAATGCTTGTCTGTTTTCAATGTTAGCAATAACCACACCAATTGTTAAAGCTGAAAATAAACCAGCTTCAGGGAATAATATTTCGCCAGTTAATATGGAGACTATAACTAACATCCATAAAACAAGAATATGATATTTATCATCGATAATTCCTTTTTTAACTCCTCTAATGTATAAAACAGCAAATACAATTCCAATGAGAATCCCTACTATAACTCCAATAATTGCTGTTATGAATAAATCATTGATTAGAAAACCTTTAAGGTTTATAGATTGGAAAATAGTATGTTGTAAAAATACATTAGTTACAGAGCCGAATGGTGATTCAGGGGAATATAAAAGTTCACTAGGAGCATGGGCAATAATAAGTATATATAAAACTAGAACTGCTATAATAGCTCCTAGAGGATCAGTTACAATTGCTTCCCATTCTGCTATTCTATGGATTTTTTTAGGAGGTTTTGCGAATTTTAGGATAGGGCCTATTACAGTTGGTCCGGATACTATAAGTAATGCTGAGATTAAAAATGAATCTAAGATATTTATAGAAAATAATGTTTTAATTAAAATTCCTCCAATTATAAATGTGAGTCCACTGCTAATTGGAATTAATTTTGTAATTACAGTTTTTTCTTCTTTTTTTAGAGAAGAAAAGTTAAGATTCAGACCGCCAGAAAATAGGAGAAAACCTACTCCTAGTGTTATTAAAGTATAGAAAGAATCTCCAAATATCTTTTCAGGTTCTATTAAACCTAAATAAGCTCCAAAAAACATTCCTGCTGGAAGTAGCAATACTATTCCTGGAATTTTTTTTAACTCAGCAATCCATTGAAGTCCAATACCCATAGTAATAATTAAAAATAGACTTATTATAACAGGATCATTAAATCCAACTGAAGCTAGATATTCTAAAGCATTCATCTTTTTTTTTTACACCTAATATATTCTATTATATTTACAAGTAAGAGTTATCTAATATAAAAATATTTTCATTATCTAGAATATGGAAATTAGATAGTTTTTATTGATTTATATACATTGAAATTAACCTTTCAACAGTATCTACATCAGATAATCCTTTATCTGAACGTATACGTTTTATAACAGGGAATCTAAGAGAATATCCAGTTTCATACTCCGGACTTTTAACAATTTCTGAAAATGCTATCTCTAAAACAATTTTAGGCTCCACATTAATTTTAAGACCTTTTTCAGATATTTTATATTCTTTCATTTTTTCGGTTAAATTAATTAACATATCATCATCAAGGCCTGTAGCTGCATAAACAACAGATTTAAACTCATTATCTTCTCCACGAAGGGCTAAAAGATAAGATCCTACAAAGTTTGCTCTTTTACCTGTGCCATAAATCCCTCCAACAACAACCATATCTAAAGTCTCAGGCTCCGCTTTCCATTTAAGCATCTTTTTACCTCTAATTCCAGGAATATACGGTTGTGATGCGTCTTTTATCATAATACCCTCATGATGCTCTTTTAAAGAATCTTCAAAAAGCTGTTCCACTTCAGGTATTGTTTCAGGAGTACCATAAACCATAGTACTCAATTTTAAATCATCAGATGATGTATCTACAATCTTCTCTAATTTCTTCCTTCTCTCCAATAAAGGCTCATCAAGTAATGGAATTTTATAAAATAAAAGATCAAATAAAAATACTTTTAAAGGAACTCTTTCCATAGCTTTATCAATATCATATTTCCTACGAACCCTATGAAGAACATTCTGAAAAGATAAAGGACGCCCATTCTTAGTAGCTATTACTTCACCTTCTATTATAAAATTTTCATGAGGCATATGATCATTAATAAGTTTCACAATTTCAGGCATCGCATTAGTAATATTTTCTAATCTACGAGTAAATATTTTAATTTCGTCTTCATTTCTATGAATTTGAAGGCGAATACCATCATATTTAGTTTCACAAATAGCAAGCCCTACTTCATTAATAATCTCCTCTAATGGAGGAGCTAATTGCGCAAGCATAGGCTTCACAGGTTTCCCCGGCTCTACATTTAATTTATTAAGACCCTCACAACCTTCTTCAAGAGACACTATCGCCACTAAACCCATATCATTTGTAAGCATCTGAGCCCTTTCAACCACATTTTTATCTATATTAAACGCTTCAGCTATAGCATCTCTTACAATACCTTCACCCACACCAATCCTAAGCTCTTCAGTAATATTTCTAGTTAAATATTTAGCTTCTAATGGCGTGGCCTGAGAAAATAACTCCAATATAATAGAAATCTTACGATTTGTTGAATTAGAACCACTAATCTTAGGAAGTTTCCTTAAACTATCAAACACAAAATTCACTGTTAATGGTTTTGAAAAAAAAGTAGTTTGTTTTTTATTTTGAAATAATTTATAAGAAGCAAGCCCAATATCTCCTTCATCTCGAATAGCATCTTCTACCTTATCCAGAGTTGTTCCAATAGCCTTAACTACCGAACGTTCAACTAACTTACTCCCAATACCTATCTCCTCATCACTCCAAGCAGGAAACACTCTCCCTAAAAGCAATAAACTAATTTCCGATATATCCTCACCATTTAAAGATCTAAATAGCTCCGCAATAATATGTGTTTTCTCCAATCTTTTAGTAGTTGATTCTAAATCTGAGTATACCTTAGCTAAATCTCGATATAACATTACACAACCTAAAACTTAGAATAACTTTTCAAACCTATCTTTATCCACATGACATATAGGACATTCTTCAGGAGGTTGAGGACGACAACATAAATATCCACAAACTTTACATCTCCAAACAGGATACTTAAATCCTTTTATATCAATTCTTTCTAAATCATGAGATTCTTGTTTTTCTTCTTCTTTAACTCTTCTTCGCCTATCAGGAATAGAATGTATTTTTTCATTATTCTCTATAACACTTTTAGTCACATAAAGCGCGCAAAAACAAAAACCATAATCTTCTAAATCAACATCCCTATAATCACATGGACAAATTAAATCTAAATCTTCTTCACGATTACCTGTAGCTAATCTACAGGGACAAGCAGGATACCCATATCTATCCACATTAGTTTGAATATTTTCAAGTAACATTTCTACAAATTCAACATCAGGATTAACATAATACCCAGTTTCTTCAGTTTCTTTTTTAAACTTATTATAAGCTTGACCCAATGTAAATCACCATTATAAAAAAAAATTTCTTATAAAATATAATTAATATTATAATTTATTCATTATAATATATATTTATAATTCTTCATATTCAATACCTAGATCTTCAGCTAGTTCTTCAGGTTCATATCCTATAATCACATGTTCACCATTATTTATAACTAATGTGGGAAAAGACATGTCAGGGTTGAATTTTTCAAGATCTTTCATTACTTCATCACGTTCTTCGCCAGTTGCAAGATCCACATAAATGTAATCATATTCAATTTCTTCAACTTCAAGATACATTCTAGTTTTTTTACACCATCCACAAGTTGAAAGAGCAAATAATTTAATATCTGCTAAATTTTTCCCATCTACATGTTTAAAATGCAATTCAGAATCCATATCTGCGATTTTTCCTGAACCATCTTCAATATCATTTTCTTTTAAGCCATCATTAACCATCAAATCATCTCCTTATTGTAAATCCTAATATACATGATCTTATATTTAAACTTTTTTGTAAAAAAAAAGAAAATGATATAATAATATTTAAAAGAAGATTATATTTTTTTTTAGAGAAAAAAACTCTAATAGGTTTAATAAAAGAATAAATTTATTTTTTTAATAAAAAGTGGAAATTAAAAATTATTTTTACCTAGTTTAACTGCACAATATTCCCCACACATAGCACACATCTCATCATCGTCTAGGGGGCATTGATTTTTGTAGAAGCGGGGTTTATATTTATCAATAGCTAATTGGAATTGTTTTTCCCAATCGAAATTTTTACGAGCTTCACCCATCTCATCTTCTTTTGCCCAGGCTGATTTCAATCCATTAGCTATATCTGCAGCTTGAGCAGCTATTTTTGATGCTATTACTCCTTCTTTAACATCTTCTAAACTAGGTAAAGTTAAATGTTCAGCAGGAGTTACATAACATAAAAAGTCCGCTCCACAAAAGGCAGCTATTGCACCTCCAATAGCTCCGGTAATATGATCATATCCTGGTGCTAAATCTGTGACTAAAGGTCCTAGAACATAAAATGGAGCGCCATTACATATTGTTTTTTGAAGTTCCATATTTGATTTGATTTGATTAAGCGGCATATGTCCAGGTCCTTCTACCATAACTTGAACATTATTCTCTTGTGCTTTTTTCACAAGAACTCCTAAATCCACAAGTTCTTGAATTTGAGCAATATCGCTTGCATCAGATTGACATCCTGGTCTTAAACCATCACCTAAACTTAAAGTAACATCATGCTCATAAGATAGTTCTAATATGTAATCATAATTTTCATATAATGGATTTTCTTGTTCATTGTGTGAAATCCATGAAGCTAAAAAGGACCCGCCTCTACTTACAATACCCATTTTCCGGTTAGTTTTATTTATTTTATCCACGGTTTGTTTATTTATCCCGCAATGAAGTGTCATAAAATCAACACCTTCTCGTGCTTGATTTTCTATGGTTTTAAAGATATCGTCACTGTCCATATCTATGATTTTTTTACCTTTATTTAGAGTGTTTACTCCTGCTTCATAGATGGGAACCGTGCCTATAGCAACATTAACACTTTCCATTATTTTTTTTCTAAATTTGTTTAAATCTGGCCCAGTACTTAAATCCATTATAGTGTCAGCACCATAATCTACAGCTAATTTTGCTTTGTTAATCTCTAAATTTATATCTTCAATTTTATTTGATGATCCGATATTTGCATTTACTTTAGTAGATAAATTTTCACCAATTCCACATGGATAAGTATCACGATTAATATTTTTAGGAATAACAATTTTTCCTTCAGATACTAAAGAGATTAATTTATTAATTGAAATATTCTCTTTTTTGGAGATGTATTGCATTTCGGGTGTGGGTTGTCCTTTTTTAGCTTCACTTAATTGTGTCAAGTATATCCCTTCATTTTAAATAATTTAATTTTTTTTCTTTTTTTTTATATTAATGGATAAGGTATATCTGGTTTATTTTTTTTAGATTTTTCACCACCTATTTTTTCTAATCTTAATTCTAAAAATTTTTTTCCATTTTCAGAATTAGAAAAAATAGGTATGGATTGGCCTACGGTTTTTAATGATTTTTTAAAACCTATTTCTCTAATATTTTTAGATGCGCAGCTAGTTATAATATCACAATTATCAAATAATATTTTCGCGTCTTTTTTATTTACTTTAGTTGTATGAACTACAAAAGTATAAATATTTATATCGTCGTGTTTATTTTTGATTTGGGAGATATTTTTAATATCTTCGGCTAGTGTTATGGTTACTGCAATATTTTTATAACCCATTTTAATAGCTTTTTTTATTCCTTCTATTTGGTTGATTTCTGCAGTTTTAGGGTTGATAACATTATTTTTTCCAAGTTGTTGGATTATGGGGTTTATGGGGCTTGTTTTTATAATTCCTGAAATTCTTCCGCCTATTCCTTGTGCTATGGTGCTTTCGGTTATAATTACTGTTCCGCATCCTTCACAAACCATTATTGCACAATCAATAATGTTTTCATCGAGGAGTGTGGAAATTATTTCGGATATTCCGAAATTTAAAAAGTCTTTCATTTTTAATTGTCTTTGGGGTGTGCACATTCCGAAATCGTCTATTCTATATTGGATATTTTCTTTGATTTTTTCGGGTGTTATTTCTTTGATTCCTTTGTGATGATCGAATAGAGGGCAATATTTGATTTGTGGTGGGGTTATATCGGTTATTTTTCCGTTTTGTATTGTTATTCTGCTTTTTCCTAGGCATTCTATTATATGTTTATCCATGATGTAACTAATATATGTAATTGGTTGTATATATAAAATTAACTAGTATTATTTATTATTAAAAAAGTATTATCAGATATTTAAAAAAAATGGAGACAATATAATCATTTTTTTGTCTCCAAAATAATAAGTTTTATGTATATTGAACAAGATTTTCTTCATTATGTTGTGGTTTAACTTTTTCTAAAGCTTCTTTAAAGTATTTTTTACTAACTTTTTCAGCGTTTAAATCATTTCTTAAAGTTAACATGGCTGCTTCACGACAAACAGATTCAATATCTGCTCCAACATAACCTTCAGTTTCAGAGGCTAATTTTTCTAAATCAACATCATCATCAAGAGGCATGTCTTCAGTATGTACTTTAAATATAGCTAATCTTCCTTCTTCATTTGGAACTTCAACTTTGATTTTTCTATCAAATCTTCCAGGTCTCATAAGACCTGCATCAAGCATATCTGGCCTGTTAGTAGCGGCAATTACTGCAACATCTTCTAATTCTTCCATACCATCCATTTCAGTTAATAGTTGATTGACCACTCTTTTGGTAACCCCGCTATCTGCATCATTTCCACCACGATTACTGGCTATAGAATCAATTTCATCAAAGAATATGACTGTTGGTGCTGCTTGTTTTGCTTTTCTAAATACTTCTCTAACTCCAGCTTCAGATTCTCCAACCCATTTGGATAAGAGTTCAGGGCCTTTTACAGATATGAAGTTAGCTTCACTTTCGTTAGCCACAGCTTTTGCAAGTAGTGTTTTTCCTGTACCTGGAACTCCATAAAGCAATGTTCCTTTAGGTGGTTTTACACCAAATTTTTGGAATGTATCAGGATATTTTAACGGCCATTCTACAGCTTCTTGTAATTCTTGTTTTACATTTTCCAGACCACCGATATCTTCCCATTTAATATCAGGTATTTGTACGAGAACTTCTCTTAGTGCTGATGGGTTAATTTCTTTGAGAGCTGATTTGAAATCTTCATTTTTAACAACAATTTTTTTAAGAATTTCTTCAGGAATTTCTTCATCTAATTTATCGATTTCGGGAAGGATTCTTCTAACTACTCTCATAGCTGCTTCTTTACAAAGTGCTTCTAGATCTGCTCCTACAAATCCGTGTGTGACTGATGCCATTTTTTTAAGGTCTACATCATCTTCAAGTGGCATGTTTCTTGTGTGGATTTCAAGAATTTCTTCTCTTTCTTCTTGATCTGGAACGCCGATTTCGATTTCTCTGTCAAATCTTCCAGGTCTTCTTAAAGCAGGGTCAAGTGAGTCAGGTCTATTGGTAGCTCCGATAATTACTACTTGTCCTCTGGATTTAAGACCATCCATTAAGGTTAAAAGTTGAGCGACAGTTCTTCTTTCAGTTTCACCTTGGGTGTCTTCTCTGTTTGGAGCTATTGCATCTAGTTCATCGATAAATATGATTGAAGGTGCGTTTGCTTCTGCTTCTTCGAAATATTCGCGAAGGTTTTCTTCAGATCCGCCAACATATTTGCTCATGATTTCAGGACCGTTGATTGCGATAAAGTGAGCGTCACTTTCGTTAGCTACGGCTTTTGCAAGTAGTGTTTTTCCTGTTCCTGGTGGTCCTTGCATTAGAACGCCTTTTGGTGGTGAAATTCCTAATTTTTCAAATAGTTCTGGTTTTTTAAGAGGAATTTCGATCATTTCTCTTACTTTTTTAACTTCGTCTTTAAGTCCACCAATATCTTCGTAGCTGACATCGAGGAGGTTGGTTACACCGTCAATGGTGGATACGTCTACTGGTGTTTCATGCATTTCTACTTCTGTGTTGTTTCCGACTATAACTATTCCTGCGGGTTTGGTTGATACAACTGCGAATTTAATTTCGGTCATGGGTGAGAAGTCCATGAAGTTATCGAATAAGCTGTCGAAACCCATTCCTCGTGTGGGTTGGCTTCTTACTTGGGATGTGATGATGTCTCCTTGAACCATTACTTTACCTTTAAATAAACTGCTCACGTCTCCTTGTACTTGGATGTTGTTTTCTGTTGGTGCAAGTACGATTTTTTTAGCTTCTATTGCTTTAGCTTTTTTGATTAGAACTTCTTCTCCAATGGTGGCTCCGGAGTTTTTACGTACGAGTCCGTCTATTCTAATGACTCCCAGGCCAATATCGGTTTGTGATGGTAGAGCTATAGCTGCGGTTTTTTTATCACCTACTATTTCAATTAGCTCTCTTTCTTGCAGTCCCATTTCTTCCATTATGTTGGGATCGAGTCTTGCTATGCCTTGTCCAATGTCTCTTTGAGATATGGATTCGGCGACTTTTAGTTTCATTTCATCTTTTACCATTTTCATCATACTCCTATTTTGTTTCAGTTGAATAATCACATTATTATCATTTATAAAATTTTCGTTTTGATAATTTAATTCGTATAAATACAAACAAACAATTTTTTTATAGAAAAATCATAATAATAAAAAAAATCACTGTAAAAAAAATTTATAAAAAAAATAATTAATATACTTTATATAATACATTTATATAATATAAATTTACTAATATATAAACTTTTCGGTAATATCTTAACTCCCAAACACAAAACTAACAAAAACATCAAAAAATAACTAATTCACACAAACACGAACAAACATTTTAATAAAATCCCAAAAAAACAAAAAATATATCCTTCATCAACCATAATAGAATACATCCAAACAAAAATAAAAAAAAGGGTGATAAAAAAATGTCTATTTTAGGATTTTTTACAAGCATAATTACAGCACTAATTTTAGCTATTATCTCAATTGGTTATTACCGCCATAAATATGGCAATTTTAAATTTTCAGAAAAAGATATAATAAAAATTATTTTATTTATTATTATTGGAAATTTCATTATAACATTCATCAAAGCACTTATACTCTCATAAAAAAAAACCACATCACTCTTCTTTTTTCATATAACTATCATATGTTTCAACCACCTCTAATTCATGCCCACATTTAGGACAATATAATCTATGATCTTCATAAATAAAAGACGTAGGTTTATTTTCACTCCTCATAGTACAACCACACTTCATAAAATCCCCATACTTATTCATAACAGTTTTATCCTCATTAACAAACAAATCAACATCCACCATCTTACCATTAGACCTACCTCTAGCTATTATCTGATTCTCTCTCATTTCAAAATCCCTCCAAAACCTCTCAATTGTTGTTCAACCTCTATAAACGTATCTTCATATAAACTTTCAATTTCTATTTTCAAATAATTATTATCATTCTCAACATCCACATTTATTATATTATCTAAATTAAATATAGTTTTTTTAATTATATCCTCACAGACATCCCCACAAAAATAACATTCAATTTCTTTAAAATAATGCTTACAATTACCCACCTTCCACTCATACAACTCCTGAGAAGTTAAAATCTCAATATTCGATATCTCAATTATCTCTAACCCCTCTTCATTTTTTATAATCGCAGTATTCTTCTCAATATCTTTCAAAATACCCACATATATCTTGGAGCTATAAATATCTCTTAAACCCACCTCATGACCTTTTAATCTAATCAAATCCTTATGCTCTCGTGTCAAAGAACCAATAGCTTTATCACTACGACCCAACGCTGCTTTAATATTACCCATATTTTTAGTTGCTTTATCAGCTATTTCAACAAATCTTGACTCATCACAATTATTTATAACATCCCTAAGCTCAACTACCGCGTCAGCAAAAGTATTTCTAATTTTCAAACCATTATTATTCATTGTTTGAATATAATAAGTAAGATAAGGGTTTTGCGATACAATCCTTGCAATCATATCTATCATTAAATTATATATAGGACTTTCATAATCTTCAGTTTCACCAATATCAATTTTAAGTTTTTCAATAGCAGAAGCTGTAGATATAAATGAAAAATGAGTAAGAACTTGAACAATACTCATCATATAATCATGATTTTCTGCACTGGTTTCTATAATCCTCATATTTTTATCTTTTAAATAATTATAAATCCTATCATACCATTTTCCCTTTTTAATAGGAGTTAACACAATTATCTGATTATCTAATTCGGTTGTTCTAGGCCCAAAAATAGGATGAGTAGGCACATAATCAACACCCTCAGGAAGAGAATCCATCATAGTTTTACTAGGCTCCTCTTTAACAGACGTAATATCAACCATAACAGACCCTTCTTTCATATAATCAGCTATTTCACGAATCACATCATCCGTATAATTTATCGGCACAGCCACTATTAAAACATCACTATCCTTAGCCAAATCAATATTAGACTCACAATATCCAACACCAAACTCACTAGCAACTTCATTTCCCTTAATATGGTCCCTTCCACTTATAACTATATCAAAATCTTCTTTTAAAAAATATATTAAAGTTTTACCAAGACCATCAGTCCCACCTATTATTCCAACCTTCATAATATAATAATATATTAAAACATGTATTATATATAATAATTTTAATGAAAATTTTAAAACAAGATAAAAAAGAAGGAATAATAAAACTACTTCCAGAAAGCTTAGATGATTTATGGCATTTATCATATATTATCGAAACAAACGACCATATTACATCCAAAACCACCCGACGCATTCAAGATAACACCGGCGATAAATTACGAAATGATAGAGGTGTTAAAAAAACGTTTTTTTTAGAAGTAAATGTTGAAAATATTAATTTCCATCTTTTTACAGGAAAATTAAGATTAACCGGAACCATTATTAAAGGCCCTGAAGATTTAATCCCTTTAGGATCACATCATACTATAGAAGTAAAACTAAACACACCCTTAACTATTAAAAAATACAAATGGTCAAAATACGCATTAAACAGACTAAACCAAGCTATCGAATCATCCAAAAAACTCTCCGCCATCATAGTTGTTATCGAAGATGATATAGCCACAATAGGATTAATAAGACAATTCGGCATAGAATATCACGGCCCAATAAAAGGAACAATTTCAGGCAAAAGAATAATAGACAAAAACCGAAATAAAAAAATCCTAAAATTCTATGAAAAAATCACAGACTCATTATCCAAATTCGATAATATAGCTAATATTATAATTGCAGGACCTGGATTTGTCAAAAACGATTTTCATAACTACTTAAAAAATAAACACCCCTCTTTAGCTAAAAAATCTATAATCGAAAATACAGGAACCGGCGGAAGAGTAGGAATTAACGAAGTTCTTAAAAAAGGAATAGTTAAAAAACTAATGGTTGAAAATAGAGTTAGTGAAGAAATGATGGCTATTGACGAACTTCTTAAAGAATTATCTAAAAATTCTTCAAAAATCACATACGGAATAAAACAAACAACAAAAGCCATCAACATGGGAGCTGTTGATAAATTATTAGTATTAGACACATTAATACCTAAAAATAACATATCTAATCTTTTAGAAACAGCCGAAAATATGAACGGACAAATAATGGTTATCAGCTCACAACATGAAGGAGGAAAACAATTAAAATCATTAGGTGAAATAGCATCCATTTTAAGATATCCTATTTCATGACAACCACCACCCCTTTCTTTTCTTCTATTTAAATAGAAATTATTTTATAACAATAAAAAATATATTAATAAAATTGATATATTAACTACTATATCTAAAATTTATACTATTAATACAGGGAATTTATATTATGATGTATATATCAACAATCACTGCATTTGTGATCATTTTTATAATAACTTTTCTAGGAACAATGTTTTTAGATATCATATTTAGATATTTAGGTAAAAGAGGTTATCTAGGAAACCTTTACCCAAATGTTCGTGGAGGAATCCCACGATCTATAGGACTTATTCCATTTTTAGTATTGAGTTTTTATTTTTTACCAGGATTCAATAGTCTTGTTTTAATTATAGGAATTTTCGCATTTTTCGATGATATTGTAGGACGTCATAAAATTCCTAATTTAGATATTGAATGGGGTCAATTATCTAGAGGTATAGGTATGTTAATTTTAATTATAGCTGGAGTATATATGGGTCTTGGCTGGTCTTCCATTTTTATTGCATTACTCGTACAACCTATTAATATCTCAGATATGCAACCAGGTTCCACATGTATGGTAGCAATTATTATGGGTATACTAACAATTATTTGCATGTTAATTGTAGCAACAGCTCCAATTGATGAAATTCCTGCAATTTACTCTCCTTTAGTATTAATTCTTGTTTGTATTGCATATAGTCCTCTAGATTTTGCTGGTAAAATAATGTTAGGTGAGGTTGGAAATCATTCTATTGCTGTTGCTTTAGGAATTTCATTTTATCTAATTGGAGGATTTTGGTGGTTAATTTCATTATCCGTAGTTACAGTTTGTCTTACAGCTTTTGTTAGGAGAAATACTCTTAAATTATTCCTTAATCAAAAACTTAAAATTAGAAACCCTACATTTGGAGATTATTTTATGGATGTTTTAACAGGAGGGGGTCTTGGAGATTTATTTAGAAGAATAATTCTTAAACATAAACAATATACGATCACCAACCCTATATTAATTTTATTAGGTTTTAGAAGACTTCTTTACAATCCTTATGCTCCGAATAACGATAGATTTGAGTCTAATCATAAATCGCCTAAAGTTAGATTGCAAAAATTTTAAAAAAAAAGATTTATATAATAGTGATATTTATGAAAGCTTTATTTATTATTACTGGAAGGGGTATGGGCGGAGACGCTGTAATTGCTATTAACGTTATAAAAGCATTAGAACAAAAAGGCGTAAAATGTGAGATAGCGCTTGATGAAACAGCTCCAGGATTATTATTTAAAAAAAATAATTATGATTGGCATAAAATAATTATTCCACAAGCAGGAGGGCATGCAGCTACTAAAAAGACAGCTATAAAAGCAGCTTTCAGAAGTTTCAGAGCTGTTTTTAAAGTTAGAAAATTAATTAAAAAAGTTAAACCAGATATTGTAATAGGCATTAATGGCGGAGGAGCAATTATGGGCGCAATAGGATCTAAATTAGCCAGAACACCTTCATTTTCTTTAGTTTGCACTCCATTAGATCTTAAAATCTGCCCAAAATTTAATAATTGTTTAGCTTTCCCTGAACTATTTAATGATTTTGAATTACCGAATAATGTGATGAAAACATATTTCCCAATAAACCCTAATACTAATAAAGGAGATAAAAATAAAGCTTTAGAAAAACTAAAAGAAAATAAAAATTTTGATGAGAATAAAAAATCAATTTTATTTTCTTCAGGATCTTCAATCTTTAAAGGTGTTATGCAAGCAACCGCTAATTTTTCAGAAACTACAAATGATTATAATATCATTTTAGTAGGCATTCCTTTAAAAGATGAGTATTTAGATATTATAGATCAAAATAAAATAATTTATTTAGGTTATGTGGATTGGTTAAAGGATTTATTTGATTATGTGGATTTAGTAATAGCTACAGATGATGGTTTAATGGTAGAAGAATCTTTAGCATGCCAACAACCCACTATTGCATTAACTAAAGTTAAATGGGGACGATACCATAATTTTTCTTCAATATTTAAAGGAGCTGTTATTGAAGCAGAAGTAGATAACATTACAGAAAAAATTTTTGAAGCATTAAAAAATTTAGATAAATTAAAAAATAATGCTAAAAAATATTCAAATCAAATATTAAATGCAGATTCATTTATAGCAGATACTATTATAACTGAGATGAAAAAAAATTCATAAACATCCCCAACCTTCTTTAGATTCTTTTTTTTATAATTATTATTATATCATAAAAAAAAATTATCTTTAGAATAGATATATTTATATATTATCACATGTATTATAATGTATATAATAAAAATATACTAAATTAATATAGTCACTTTTTTTTTAAGGATTTTTTTTTTATTTTATGGAGGTAAATTTTATATGTGTATTGCAGCACCAGCAAAAGTAGTGGAAATTAATAGAGAAACTGAAAGTTTATTTGCAGATTTTGGTGGAGTAAGACAACAAGCTAAAATTAATCTTTTACCTGATGTAGAAGTAGGAGATTATATTTTAATTCATGCAGGATATGCTATTGAAAAATTAACAGAAGAAGCAGCTAAAGAATCTCTTGAGGCTTGGGAAGAATTAATGGAAGTTTTAGAACAGGAAGATTTAGAAATGGAAAAATCACGAATAGAGAATTCTCAATAAATAGAAACTCTATTAACTCCTTTTATTTTCAAAAATTCATCAATAATATCTCCAGTGAGGGGTTCTTCTGTTATTATGGTTAAATGAGGATATTCTTCCATTTTAATATCTTCAGCGTATGCTTGACGTATACTAACACCTTTTTCAGAAATTATCTTGGTTGTTGCGGTTAATAATCCTTTATTTTCTGAAGTTACTTCAATTTCAATAACTCCTAAATTCAAATTTTTAGCAATATTTTTTAAAAGAGTACCTGCAGGCACAATGTTTTTAAATATATTTAATAGTTCTTCATCTTCATTGATTATTTTAATAGTGGATTTTATAGCTCTTCTATCAACACCTGCAGCTTTTGCCAGTGATTTATCATTTATTTGTAGATCTCCACAATAAATTTTTTCTTTATCATCTATTCTTAATCCTAGTTCTATCATTTTTTCAGCTACTTTCATTCGAGCAGGGTATTTTTTAAGTTTTTTATAGATTTCTTCCCACATAATTTATCCACTAATCCCACATTTAATTTGATTTATTTATTTATTTTTAGAAAAGTCGTTTAAAAAAAATATTAAAAATAGTTGAAAAAGAAAAAAAATAATAATGTAAGTATAATATGCTAAATCAATTTTTTTTTTAAAAATAAGAATTATAAATATTAGTAGGCTAGATGGGATTCGAACCCATGACCTCCCGGTTATCAGCCGAGCGCGCTAACCAAGCTGTGCCACTAGCCTATTTTTATAATAAAAGTTAAATTATGAACACTGTTAAAGTATTCGAATAGATCATTATTATTATATATTTTTTTTTATATATAATATTTTCGATCTTGTATTTAATTTTTTTAAAAAAAAATTATAATTTATTGTTTATTTATCATTTCATTAATGGAATCTGCCATTGCGTGACCTTCAACTATAATTTCAGCATTTTCGATTCCATCAACTTTTTCTGCTTCATTTTTAGTATCAGCTGCAATACGAACAATACTCATACAACCTGGATTTGTTGGTTTAAGAACAATACTTACATTATCTCCATCAACCGCAATATCTTGTACAATGCCCATTTCTACAATGCTTATACCCATATGAGGGTCATTAATTTTTCCAATAGCCTCTCTTACATCATTTGTTAAATTATCTGACATAAAATTCCTCCAAGTAATGGATTTAGTAATTAAATAATATCTGTATTTGTAGTATTATATATAGCTTCTTATTTTAATCTATCTTTAATTTTAACTCCAATTCCATTATCACACTCTACCATCTCTTTTCCAGTCATTATAGCTCTACCCACGCCTACAACTTCATTGTCTTTAACGATCACAACTTCATCATTAGGAATAATATTAAAATCAGCATTAATAATTCCTGGAGCAAAAACAGTGTTTGTTTGAAGATCAAAGTCTATGTT
This sequence comes from uncultured Methanobrevibacter sp., assembly GCA_947628455.1. Classification (GTDB taxonomy): domain Archaea; phylum Methanobacteriota; class Methanobacteria; order Methanobacteriales; family Methanobacteriaceae; genus Methanocatella. The sequence continues at coordinate 22,604 of CANQZY010000002.1, read as the reverse complement.
TACTATATTAATTCCTAAATTTTTAAGAATTTTCCCACCTTCTAAATTAAGTTTAAACAGACCATAATCCATATTTAAAAGAGCAATTTGATTTCCATCAACTAATATTTTTTCATGATATCTTCCTTGGATTTTAACATTATCTGGTATGAACTTATGGGCTTCTTTTAATCCCCATTGATAAATAGCTATTGATTTAAGTTGATTTAAAAGTTTGTCGTGTTTATTAATTTTATCATGTTTTTTTAATTCCATCCTTAGATTATAAATAGAATCATTAGAGGTAGGATGATTATCTTTACAGGTATAGATCACATTATCATCTAAATATTGTTTGCAAACTTCTTCATATCCTCCGCTTACGTTAGCTACAACTTTTTTATCTTTAACATAATTTTTTAAAAGCATTCCGCTTTTATCAATTTCATCTTGTGACCACTCACCTGTTACAGCCACATCATAAGATTGGATTGGAAATGTGTTTTCTAATTCTCTTGGACATATTCCGAAGGGTGAAGTTATTATTAATTCTTGAAAAGATCGTGTGACTTTTCTAAATCTCATATGTGTTTTTGAGTTAGAGTAAGGTTTTTTCATGCTGCATGGTAATAAAACTACTGTATTTCCTAAAGGTTCCATTAATTCCATTCGCTCTCTCCACCGTACCGCTTCAGGACGATAAAGTGATTGTTCTGATGAACATATAATCTTCATAATTATTTATTCCTTGAATCGTTCTATTAATTCATTATTTAGCAAAATAAGTCTTTTGATATTTTTTTTAGGATTTTCAATTTTCTTTTCCCATTTTTTTATAACAAAATCTATATCCACATTTTTTGTACCACTTAACAGATTATCTGCATGAGCAACAATCTTTTCTTCTAAAGTTTTAGGAATATATGATTTTTTCGGCAATCCCAGTTTTATAGCCTCATTTTCCGTTATCCCTGCACCCACATGTTTTTCAATTATACTACATACCTCAGGAGAATAATTTAACTTCCTAGCTATCTCAGCACCTTTAACAGCATGATCCAAATTATGAGTCTTACTTCTACCAATATCATGTAAAAGAGCCCCTTTTTTCAACAAGTCTTTATTCACATTATTAAAATTAGAAGCAATCTCCATAGATTTTTTATAAACAGCAATACAATGTTTAATAACATTATCAGGACACTTAACTTTTTTTAATACCTCTATTTCCATAATAATCTATTTTTTAAAGTTCTCTTTAAATAATTCATAATCATTTTTAACATTTTCTATATCTTCTTTGATATTATTTTTAATTTCACTATTATCATAAAACAACATATCTTCCCCACATTCCGGGCAAATAAATTCAAACTCAGAAGTCATATTAAAATCAAGCTTTAAATGCCCTTCAGGACAGATAAAGAAAATATTATTTTCTTCTTCATCCAATCTTTCATTCAAATACTCTAAATATTCCTCAGAATCTTTACAAATCTTTTTAATAACCTCATCTTCCTCAAATTTCCAAACATAACTATACCATTGAGTCTCAGGATCTTTACTCCTCTTATAACTAGCTAAACCAAAATCATATAATTTATAAAGATATTTCCTAACAATATTTAATCTAATCCCTGTTTTTTCAGCAATTTTCTCATCAGTCCCCATACCTTCCATCAAACATTGAACAATAATCAAATTACTTTCATCATCTAATATATTTACTAATAAAGATTTTACTAACGGATTATTTATCATTTAGTTTTTCCCCTTATTGGATCATAGCTTAGAATTTTTTTATAAAAATAGCTAAAACAAAAAAAAATTCACTTATAATCTCATATATATATTATCAATATAATATAAACATTATGCTTTTTTCCCTCTAATAATCACCGCAGGAGTATGAGTAATAGAATCCAACGCTTCTAATGAAATTTCATCAACATCCTCTCCAAGAACAGATTTAGCACTATAAATTGTAGACATAGCTGTAGATAAGGATTTCTGATATTCTTCAGCAATATTAGCAATTTTCAAACCTTCATCCACACTAATCTCATCCGAACATCCTAAAGGAGTAGACCCCATATTCTCACATAATTGCCCTTTAACATAACCCACAAACCCTTTATCAGACTCAATCCCATCAATAGCTACAGGAAGACCCGTAAAATAATTCCCATCTTTCATATAAGTAGCATCAGTATCAACAATCAACACTTTAACTTTTTTATTAATCTCTTTTTTAATCTCCACAGCCACCTTTTCAGGATTTTTTGGAAGCATCGAAACATAACTCCCCGGAACATTACTTAAATCAATACCCGCTTCCGAAGCAGGTTTAAGAGCATGTTTTAAACCATAATATCGCAAAACCACTTCTTTATGAGATTTAGTTTCAGGAGGCAATTTCCTAAGATTCTCAATAGTTCTTCTTTTAATTTTAAAAAGAGGACCTAAAACATAACCCCACAAATATTTACTCCAAACAGTTGTTAAAAATTTAGATGTAAAACTAGGCTCATACCTAGATTCATCAATCAATCTCCCCTGCGAAACAGCTATAGGTGTCTCAGCTATAACCAAATAATCACCATCCTCCATCAAACGCTTAGCAGGCATAATAATTTTATCTAAATTCTCATAAGGCTTAATATAATCTGTCTCAATAGGAATTACATAATAATCATCAATTTCCACATGCTTAACATCATCTAAACTTTCCATAAAGTAACTCTTAAATATCAAATAATATAAATCTTCTTCTAAAATTAAAATAAAGGTGTTTAATTTGGAAGAAAAAGTAGTATATTTTAATAAAGAAGGCAAAGAAAATACTGATGATGTAATCAATCTCGTAAAATCCAGATTAGATAAATCTGACAATATCAACTACATCGTTATAGCTTCAGCTTCAGGAAACTCTGCTTTAAGATTAGCTAATAAAATTAACGGCAATGCAGAAATCATCAATATAACACACCATGCAGGATTTCACAATCCCAACGAATTAGATATCTCTGAAGAAATGCTAGATAAATTAAATGAAAATGGCGTATATACATTTATCGGATCTCACGCTCTCAGCGGAGTGGGAAGAGGAATAACCAATAAATTCGGAGGTGTAAATCCCACCGAAATTATTGCAGAAACTTTAAGAATGTTCTCTCACGGAATAAAAGTTTGTGGTGAAATAGCTATTATGGCTGCTGATGCAGGACTAATCCCTACCAATGAAGATATTATAGCTATCGGCGGAAGAGGATCAGGATTAGATTCCGCAGCTGTTATAAAACCAGCTAACATGACTAATGTTTTTGATTTAAGATTTCATGAAATTATATGTATGCCTAGACCATAAAAAATTATATAATCTAACAAATCTTTTATTTATTTTTTTAATTATTTTCACATGATCTTTTTATTATTCATATCAATGAAAAGCTCTATTTAGCTTAAAAAAACAATCCTAAGCTCTTTATTTAGTTATTTAAATATCATTTAATTTTTTATTAGTTGTATTTAAATATTAGTTATAACAAAATTATTTACTAAATAATTATAATCGTAATTGTGGGGTTATTTTGTGAAATTTATAGATGATGCAATTAAGGAATCTGAAGAAAGAATAGAAAAAAAATCACCTAAAAAATTTCCTTCTGATGTTGATGATGAACTTAAAGAGTTAATGGACCATAATAAAGCAAATATATTCGTTGTTGGTGCAGGAGGAGCTGGAAATAATACGGTTTCTCGTTTAAATGAAATGGGAATTGAAGGTGCAACAACAATTACTGTTAATACAGATGCTCAAGATTTATATTATAGTTTATCTGAAAAAAAGATTTTATTAGGAAAACAAACTTGTGGGGGTCTTGGTGCAGGAGGGATGCCTTCTATTGGGGAAGAATGCGCTGAAGAAAGTGAAGATGATATTAGAAATGAATTAGAAGGAGCTGATATGGTATTTGTAACTTGTGGTCTTGGTGGAGGAACAGGAACAGGCTCTGTTCCAATTATTTCAAAACTATCTAAAAAAACAGGCGCATTAACTGTAGCAGTCGTTACTATGCCATTTTCTGCTGAAGGGATTAAAAGAAGAGAAAATGCTGATGAAGGATTAACAAAACTTAAAGCAGCGGCTGATACTGTTATTGTGATCCCTAATGATAAATTATTAGAAGTAGCTCCGAATTTATCATTAGATAAAGCATTTATGGTTTCAGATGAAATATTAGGAAGAGCTGTTAAAGGCATAACAGAATTAATCACAAAACAAGGTTTAGTAAGTCTTGATTTTGCAGATATTAGAAGTATTATGGAATGTTCTGGAATGGCTATGATAGGTATGGGAGAATCAGATTCAGGTGAAAGAGCATTAGAATCAGTACATGAAGCATTAAGTAGCCCATTATTAGATATAGATGTTTCAAATGCTACAGGAGCATTAATTAATATTTCTTGCAGTTCTGATTTAACTTTACATGAATCTGAAAAAATAGTTCAAGTTGTCGCTGATAAATTAGATCCTGAAGCTAACATTATTTGGGGAGCTCAAATCGATGAAAGTCTACAAAATACTATTAGAACAACTATTGTAGTTTCTGGAATTAAAGATGAAAACTCTAATAATCAAGGAGAGAAAATCACAGTTAATGAATCTTCAACTGAAAATTCAGAAGAAGATGATAATTTAGATGATTTTATTGATGGAATTTTTTAAATAGAAAGTTTTATTAATGAAATTATAGTAATTAATTATTTTATTCAAACATTAGTATTTTTTTATATTTTTTATAATTATAATATTGGGATTTAAAATGAATGTTCAAGAAAGAGTAGATAAAGTTTGGAGAGATTGTAAAAGAGTATTAAAAGTATCAAGAAAACCTGATGGTGAAGAATATATTGAATTTGCTAAAATTACATCTATTGGTGTTTTGGTAATTGGTGTGATTGGTTTTGTTATAGTTTTAATATGTCAATTAATCGGATTATAAATTTTAATTAATAATTCCATATTACTTTTATTTTCTAAGATATTGCATAGTTAATTTCACAATAAATAATTTGAAACATTTAAATATTACTTTTTATATATCTATTTACATTATATTAATCTGATTTTTTTTCCTGGATTATTTCTAGTATAAAATCATGGTTTCTATAATACTTTTATTTAATAAATTGATTTATATTAACTTAGTAGAAAAATATTTTATAGGTGAATTTTTTATGGAAGATGATGAAAATTCCATTTATGCTCTTAAGACCTCTGCAGGCCAAGAAAAAAATGTAGCTCGGTTATTAGCAAGTAAAGCTAGTAGGGAAAGTATTGGTATTTCATCAATTCTTGCTCCAGAATCTTTAAAAGGGTATATATTAGTAGAATCTTCAACAAAGATAGATTTAAGAAATCCTAATTTAAAAATCCAACATTTAAGGGGTGTTGTTGAAGGTAAAAGTGGTATTACCTTTGAAGAAGCAAAAAGATTCTTAAAACCAGAACCTATTATTTCTTCAATACAAAAAGGAAGCATAGTAGAACTTGTTTCTGGTCCTTTCAAAGGAGAAAGAGCAAAAGTGGTTCGTATTGATGAATCACGTGAAGAAGTAGTTCTAGAGTTAATAGAAGCAGCAGTACCAATTCCAGTTACTGTGCATGCTGATCAAATTAGAATCATTCAAAAGGAGGTTGAATAATGGCTAAAGATACAGTTGAAATTCTTATTGAAGGTGGAAGCGCAACACCTGGACCTCCATTAGGCCCAGCATTAGGCCCTTTTGGTGTTAATATGATGCAAGTAGTTGAGGAAATTAATAACAAAAGCGCTGATTTCAAAGGAATGAAAGTGCCTGTTAAAGTTAGCATCGATAGAGATACTAAAGAATTTGAAATTGAAATAGGTACTCCTCCAACTACTTCACTTATTATGGAAGAACTTGGTATTGAAAAAGCATCTCATGAACCCGGCATAGATATTGTAAATGATTTATCAATTGACAAAGCTTTGAAAATTGCAAGAATGAAATTTGATTCATTACTAGCAAATGATTATAAAGAAGGAATCAAAGAAGTAATGGGGACCTGTGTAAGTATGGGTCTTTCTGTTGATGGTAAAGATCCAAGACAAGCTCAAAAGGATGTTGATGCCGGTCAATATGATGATATTTTAGCCGAATAAAAAAAATAATTTTAAAATAATTTACTTTCAGTGTATATGATGTTATAATATAATAAAATATATTTTTTTTATGTTATAATTGATATACTGTTTATACTTCATGTAAATCGAAAAAGATTATAATAATTATTCTTTTTCTTGATACTCATGAAACCGATAGAATAACCAATGAACTAATATATTTGTTCATGGGAGATAATATGACACAAAATGTATTAAAAGCGGTGAAGAAGGCAAAAGAACAGTCTAAGCCGAGGAACTTCACACAGTCAATGGACATGATTATTAATGTTCGTGACTTAGATGTCAAAAAACCAGAAAATAGGTTTAATGAGGAAGTTACTCTTCCTAATGGCCGTGGTAAAGATGTAAAAATCGGAGTCATTGCTGATGGGGAACTTATTGTTCAAGCTAAAGATGCTGGTGTCGATCTTGTAATTAATAAAGCGGATTTAGAAGAGTTAGGTAAAGATAGAAAAGCAGCGAAAGAATTAGTAAACTCTATTGATTTCTTTGTTGCTCAAGCTGATATGATGCCACTTGTTGGTAGATTTTTAGGTCCAATACTTGGTCCTCGTAATAAAATGCCAAAACCAGTGCCAGCAAATATCAAATTAGAACCTCTTTTAGAAAGGTTAAAAAATACTGTTAAAGTAGGTATTAAACAACAACCTTCAATCCAAATTATTGTTGGAAGTCAAGATATGACTGATGAGGAAATAGCTGAAAATATTGAAACTGTTCTTACAATCTTAGACCGCCAGTTAGATAAAGGAAGAAATCAAATTAAATCCATGTTTATTAAAACAACTATGGGTCCAACTGTGAGGGCGATTTAGATGGCTCATGTTGCGGAATGGAAAAAAGAAGAAGTCGATGAACTTAAAGGATTAATAGACTCTTATGATGTAGTGGGTATTGTTGATTTATTAAATATACCTGCAAAACAACTTCAAGAGATGAGAAAATCTCTTAATGGAAAAGCAATCATTAGAATGTCTAAAAAGAATCTTATTGACTTAGCTCTTGAAGATTGTAACACTGAAAAAAACAACATTTTTGATTTATCAGAGTATATGGATGGTCAGGTAGCGGTTATTGCAACTGAAATGAATCCTTTTAGATTATATAAAATATTGGAAGATTCTAAAACTGAAGCTCCTGCGAAACCTGGTTCAATAGCTACTGATGATATTGTAATTCCTGAGGGTGATACTGGATTTGAACCGGGTCCATTTTTAGGTGAATTACAGCAAGTTGGTATTCCTGCTAAGATTGATAAAGGAAAAATTGTTGTTTCTAGTGAAACTACTCTTGTTGAAGCGGGAGAAGAAGTATCTAGAGAAATATCAGGTACTTTAACAAGACTTGGTATTAATCCGATGGAGGTTGGTATTGATTTGAAAGCTGTCTATGAAGATGGAACTATTTATACTTCAGATATGCTTGCAATCGATGAGGAGCAAACATTAGCTGATATTAGAAATGTTTATATGAATGCATTTAATTTATCTGTTAATGCAGCAATCCCGACAAAAGGTACTATCTCTGCGATTATTACAAATGCTTATAGTAAAGCTTTCAATGTTGCAATGGAAGGTGTTGTCTTTACTTCTGAAACTTCAGAATCCTTGATTAGATTAGCTCAAGTGAAAATGTTAGCTTTAGCGTCACTTGTTGCTGATAGTGAGGGTGCATTAGATGATGAGTTAGCAGATAAAGTTGCTGGTGCATCAGCTGCTGCAGTTGCTGTTGAAGAGACTGAAACTGTTGAAGAAGAGGAAGATGAAGAAGAGGAAGATGAGGAAGAAGAAGCAGAGGAAGCAGCAGCAGCTGGTTTAGGGGCTCTCTTTGGTTAAAATTAAAATTTTTATTATTTAATAAAACACAAAATTGATTTAATAAACGAAATGGTGATAATAATGGAATATATTTATGCGGCAATGATTTTGCACAGTGCAGATAAAGATATAAACGAAGATAATATTAGAAGTATTATAGAAGCAGCAGGTATTGATGTTGATGATGCGAGAATTAAAGCATTAATTGCAGCTTTAGAAGATGTTGACATCGATGAAGCTATGGAAACTACTGCTATGGCAGCAGCTCCTGTTGCAGCAGCTCCTGTGGCTGAATCAGTAGTTGAAGAAGAGGAAGAGGAAGAAGAAGAGGAAGATGACGAAGAAGAAGCAGAGGAAGCAGCAGCAGCTGGTTTAGGTGCTTTATTTGGATAGATATTCTATCTAACTTTTCTTTTTTACTTTTTTTTTAATTAATTTTTATTTTAAATACGATTTAATTTTTTAAAAACTTTTTTTTAAATTTGATATTTTTTATATATTATTAAAATCATAAATTATTTTTACATATAAGTATAATACTTTTTTTTTAAGCTGATTTTTATGGTAGAAATATTTAAAACGTTAGGTTATAAACTTCAAAAATGTAAAACTTGTGGAAATGATTTTTATTCATTAGTTGATAGAGATACTTGTGGAGATGCTCCTTGTGATGAATATGAGTTTATTGGAAATCCTGCTACTGATAAACCCTACACTCTTTATGATATTCAAAAGATTTTTAAGGAATTTTTAGAAAAAGAAGGCCATACTAGTATATCACGTTATCCAATATTGGCTAAAAGATGGAGAGATGATGTATTTTTAGTAGGTGCTTCTATATTTTGTTTTCAACCATGGGTAACTTCCGGAATAATAAAACCTCCAGCCAATCCTCTTGCAATTGCCCAACCTTCTGTTCGTTTAAATGATGTGGATAATGTTGGGAGAACTGGAAGACATATGACTTGTTTCACAATGGGATCTCACACAGTTATTAACACTGAAGATAACTACATATATTGGGAAGATGAAACAATAAGACTTTGTCATGAATTTTTTAAACATATAGGAATCGATCCTAAAGAAATCACATTTATAAAATCATGGTGGCAAGGTGGAGGAAATGAAGGGCCATGTTATGAAGTTTGTGTAAGAGGAGTGGAATTAGCAACTTTAGTTTTCATACAATATGAGACTCTTGAAAATGGAGATAAAAAAGAAATCCCTATTAAAGTTGTAGATACAGGTTATGGGCTTGAGAGAATAGCTTGGATAAGTCAAGGAACACCCACTGCATATGATGCTTGTTTTGCACCAGTTATTGATAAACTCAAGGAAATCACTGGAGTAGAATTAAACGCTGATATTTTAGCTCGTAATGCGGAAATAGCTGGAATGATGGATATTGAAGATATTGGGGATATAAGAGAACTTCGCCAACAAGTAGCGGATAGTTTGAATATTTCGTTAAATGAACTTTTAGAATCTTGTCAACCAATGGAAGCTATTTATATTATTGCAGATCATACTAGATGTCTTGCATTTATGTTGACTGATGGTATTATTCCATCTAATGTTAAAGAGGGTTATCTTGCTCGTTTAGTATTGCGAAGGACTATTCGGTTTATGAAAGAGATTAATATAAAAGAGTCATTAGCTGAAATTATGGAGATTCAAGTTGAATTTTTATCTCAGTTTTATAGTGAAATTGAAGAGTCAAAGGAACATATTATGAATATTATTTCTCTTGAAGAGGAAAGATATAAAACAACGATTAAAAAAGGTAAGAATATTGTTTCTAGATTAATTAAAAAGCTTAAAAAAGATAATATTTCGGAAATGCCTTTAGATAAATTAATTGATCTCTATGATTCTAATGGAATTCCTCCGGAGATAGTGGAAGAGATTGGTGAAAGCTTAAATTTTAAAGTTAATGTTCCGGATAATTTTTTCACGTTAGTAGCTAGTGAACATGAAAAAGATGATTCTAATAAAAAAATTGATTTTAATTTAGATTATCCTGAAACTGATTTATTATTCTATAAAGATTTTGATAAAAAGGATTTTGAAGCTAAAGTTTTAGATGTTGTTGAAAAGGATGGTAAATTAACTTTAGTTTTTGATAGAACTAATTTTTATCCTGAGGGTGGTGGTCAGCCTTCGGATATTGGTAAAATATCTTATGAGGATATGGATTTTGAAATTGATTATGCTGAGAAAATTAATAATGTGGTTCTTCATCATGTTTTAATGGATAATAATGATTTTTCTGAGGATATTTTGAATGATTTAATAGGTAAGACTGTTAAAGGAGTTGTTGATTGGGATAGGAGAGTTTCTCTTGCTCGTAATCATACTGCTACTCATTTGATAGTTGCTTCAGCTAAAAAGGTTTTAGGAGATCATATATGGCAAGCTGGTGCTCAAAAAGGTGTTGATCATTCTAGGATTGATTTATCTCATTATAAAAGAATTAGTTCTTGTGAGATTAGTGAAATTGAGAGATTGGCTAATAAATTGGTGATGGATAATATTCCTTTAGATATTCAATTTTATTCTAGGGATGAAGCGGAAAAGTTATATGGATTTGGGCTTTATCAGGGTGGTGTGGTTCCTGGCAGGTCTATTCGTGTTGTTAAAGTGCCTGATGTGGATGTTCAAGCTTGTGCAGGTACGCATGTTTTGAGAACTGGTGATATTGGTCCGATTAAGATAAATAAGACTGAAAGGGTTCAAGATGGTGTTGAGAGAATTGATTTTTCAGCAGGTTTAGCTGCGGTAGATTCGATACAGGATAATGATTATTTGATTTCTGCAAGTGCGAATGTTTTTAAGGTGGGTGGTGAACAACTTCCTAAAACTTGTGAGAGGTTTTTTAGTGAGTGGAAATCTCAGAAAAATGAGATTGATAGGTTGAAATCTCAAATAGCTTCTCTTAAAATTAATTCTTTATTAGATGATAGTGTTGAAGTTAAGGGTTTGAAGGTTATTAAGCAGTTAATTGATTCTGATTTTAAGGAACTTCAAAAAATAGCTACTGATTTTACGGATGAAGGTTCTGTTGATGTGGCTATTATTGGAAATGAAGATGGTAAGATTGTGGGTTCTGCTTCTGAAAAAGCGATTGATAGTGGGGTTAGGATTAATGATATTATTAAAGAATCTGCTTCTATTCTGGGTGGGGGTGGTGGTGGTCGTTTGACTCTTGCTCAGGGTGCGGGTCCTAATAGGGATAAGATGGATGAGGCTTTGGATAAAGCTGTTGATTTGATTTAATTTTATTTTTTTTTTTGATAACTTATTTATAATATAAGTTGTTTAAATATTTATTAATAGAAAGTTATTTTTTAGATATAATTTTTTTTTATATTTTTCTTTTTGGTAGTAGAGTATGGATATTAATTTTGTTTTATTGGTTATAGGTTTAATTTTGATTGTAAGTATATTTTTAACTAAATTTACTTCTCGATTGGGAGTTCCTACGTTAGTTATTTTTCTTTTTTTTGGGATTTTTTTTAATTTTGAATCTTTTATTGCGGATACTATATCTAATTATTCGATTATTCAGTCAATAAGTATTTTTGCGTTGATTGTGATAATGTTTTCTGGTGGTTTGGATACGGATTTTGATCAGATTAGGTCTGTGTCTAAGCCGGGTATTTCATTAGCGACGGTTGGTGTGATAATAACTGCTTTTTCTACTGGTTTGTTGGTTCATTATTTGTTTCATTTGGATTTGGTGTTGTCGATGTTGTTGGGGTCTATGGTTTCATCGACTGATGCTGCGGCTGTTTTTTCAATATTTAAAACGCAGAATTTTCGTATTAAGCATAATTTGGATAATATGTTGGAAGTTGAAAGTGGTACGAATGATCCGATAGCGTATATATTGGTTATTTCATGTATTCATTTAATATTGAATCCTCAAATTGCTTTTATGGATCTTTTGGTTGAATTTGTTTGGTCTTTAGCTGTAGGTTTAATTTGTGGTTATTTGTTGGGTAGGTTGTTTGCGAAATTGCTTACGTTGATTAAGTTGCCGATTGAAGGATTGTATCCTGTGTTGTTGTTGTCAATAGCTATATTGTCATTTGCAATTACGGAGTTTTTTTCTGGAAATGGATTTTTATCAGTTTATATGGCTGCAGTGATTATTGGAAATTGTAAAATAAAATATAAATATACTCAGTTGTCTTTCTTTGATGGTATGGCGTGGTTAATGCAGATTGCTATGTTTATTTTGTTAGGTGCTTTTACTCAAGCTGAAGAGTTAACGCCGTTTATTGTTCCGGCTATTTTGATATCTATATTGTTGATATTTGTATCAAGGCCGATAGCTGTGTTAGTTTCGCTTGCTCCGTTTAAACTTGATTTGAAATCTAAAATGTTTGTATCGTGGGCGGGTATTAAAGGAGCGATTCCGATTGTGTTTGCTTTTTATCCGTTAGTAGCGGGTATTGAAAGTGCGGGTTTGTTGTTTAATATAGTGATGGTTATTACTTGTATTTCTGTGTTGGTTCAAGGATCAACGCTTAAAGTTATGGCTAAGAAGTTAGGTTTGATATATGATTAATCCTCTTATTAATGGGGGTGTGTGTTGGTGAGAAAAATGAATTATTCTGTTATAGTAGTGCGTTATGGTGAGGTGGGTTTGAAGAGTAGTAAGGTAAGATCCAGGTTTGAAAAGAAGTTAGTTAAGAATATTAAATCGTCATTTGGTTGTGATGTTTTTAGAAATCAGGGGAGGATTTATGTTTGTCCTGTTGATTTTGATGATGCTTTGGAGAAATTGAGGAAGGTTTTTGGTGTTGTTTCTTATTCTCCTGCGGTTTTTACAAATGCTAATTATGATGATGTGGGTGATATGTTAAAAGGGTATGTGGATGGTCTTGTGGATAGAGGTATTTTAACGGGTGATACTAGGTTTGCTATTAGGTGTAGGAGGGTGGGTGATCATGATTTTACTTCTCAGGAGATGGCTGCTTTTTGTGGGTCTGTTGTTGTTAGAAATGTGGGTTCTTCTGTTGATTTGGATAATCCTGAATTGACGATATATGTTGAGGTTAGGGATGATAAAGCATTTATTTTTCATGAGAAAATAAGTGGGCCGGGAGGTTTGCCTTTAGGAACTCAAGGAAAAGTTATTTCTTTGATTTCAAGCGGTATTGATTCGCCAGTAGCTACATATTTGATGATGAAGAGGGGTTGTGAGGTGATCGCTCTTCATTTTAGAAATGATCCGTTTACAGAGTCTAAAGCTGAAGGACTTTTTGATAGATTGGTTGATCAGTTGCAAGAATATGCTTCAGGGGTGCCGATTAAGAAATATGTGGTGCCTTATGGTGAATATTTATCTAAGTGTCAACAGGATGGTCCTGAGAGGATGACTTGTGTGTTGTGTAAATCGGGGATGTATAAGGTTGCTGAGTTAGTAGCTGAAAATGAAGGTTCGTTGGCTATTGTTGATGGTAGTAGTGTGGGTCAGGTTGCCTCTCAAACTCTTTCGAATATAGCTGCTACTCGTTATGGTGTGAAAATTCCAATTTTAAGTCCTTTGATTGGTTTGGATAAGTTGGAAATTGAGCGGATAGCTGAGGAAATTGGTACTTTTGAGATTTCGAAAATTGATGATGGTGGTTGTAGTGCTGTTCCAAGATATCCTGAGACAAATGCGGATATTGAAAGGGTAAAAGAAGCTTGTGATAATATTAATCAGGATGAGTTGGTTTTGGAGGTTGTGGATAGGATTGAAAAATAATTTTTTTTTTTAAACATAATTATTAAATAGTATACAGTATTAAAATAGTAATATGATATAATATTTTTTAAGCATTGTTTGTTTTTTTTTGATATGCTTATTATGTTATTTGAGGTGTTTTTAAGTGAAAACAACTATTAGTGTGATTAAAGCGGATATTGGAAGTGTGTCTGGGCATTGTGTTGCTCATCCGGAGTTAATGGATATCTGTGATGAAGTGTTAAATGAAGCGTTAGAAACAGGTATTTTGACTGATTATTATATTAGTCGTTGTGGGGATGATATTGATTTGATCATGTCTCATAAGAATGGTGAAGAGAATAGTGAGGTTCATGAAACTGCTTATAATGCTTTTATGAAGGCTACTGAGAGAGCTCGTGAGTTGAAATTGTATGGTGCGGGTCAGGATTTGTTGTCTGATACTTTTTCAGGTAATATTAAAGGTATGGGTCCGGGAATAGCTGAAATGGAGTTTAAAGAAAGGCCTAGTGATCCTGTTATTGTATTTTGTTGTGATAAGACTGAGCCGGGCGCATTTAACATGCCTATTTTTAAAATGTTTGCGGATCCATTTAATACTGCAGGTCTTGTAATTGATCCAAGTTTGCATGATGGGTTTAAATTTGAAGTATTTGATGTTATTGATCATAAGAAGGTTATTTTAGAGTGTCCTGAAGAGATGTATGATTTGCTTGCTTTGATCGGTTCTACTGGAAGATATGTGATTAAAAGAGTATGGAAGAAGAATGGTGAAATTGCCTCAGCTATAAGTACTGAAAGGTTAAATTTAATGGCAGGGGAGTATGTTGGAAAAGATGATCCTGCTGCTATTGTGAGGGCGCAATCTGGATTTCCGGCTAATGGTGAGGTAGTTGAGCCATTTACTTTCCCTCATTTAGTGAGTGGATGGATGAGAGGTTCTCATAATGGTCCTTTAATGCCTGTATCTGAAGAGGATGCAAATCCAATTAGGTTTGATGGTCCTCCAAGGGTTATAGGTTTAGGTTTTCAGGTAACTGATGGTGAATTGATTGGTCCTGTAGATTTATTTAACGATCCTTCATTTGATCCTTCCAGAAGAGAATCTGCTGAAATAGCTACTTATATGAGAAGACATGGTCCATTTGAACCTCATAGGTTACCATCTGAGGAAATGGAATATACATCTTTACCTGGTGTAATGTCTAAATTAAAAGAAAGATTTGAAGATATGGAATAGTTATCTCTCTTTTTTTTAACTTTCTTTTTTTTTTACTTATTCATTTTTTTTTTAGTTAGTATTATATAATCATTTAATTTAATATATTATTCATGTCATTTTTATCTTTGATTATTAAAAATCCTTTTAGAAACAAAAGTAGGGCTGTTTTAGCTATTATTGGTATTGGTATCGGTATAGCTACTATTGTTGCTTTAGGGGGAATTACTGATGGTTTAATTTCCAGTGCTGATGATACGCTTCATGCTGGAGGGACCGATATTACTATTACAGGTTCTGATTCTTCAAATGCTCAATCATCTTTTTTTGGCACATCTTCTTTTGATGAGAGTTGGGTTGATACTATAAAAAATCATCCCGGTGTATCTGAAGCTGTGGGTGTGTATTCGGGGATGATTACAACAGAAGATAATAAAATGAAATCTATTGTAGGAATAAATCCTGAAGATTTAAAATTCGCTGAATTAAATATTAAAGATGGGGATATTTTTTCATCTGATAATGCTAAAGAAGTTATCGTGGGTAAAGTATCTGCAGATAATAATGATATTAAAGTAGGTGATGTTGAAAAATTAGGCAATGCAAGTTATAAAGTTGTAGGTATTTTTGAATCAGGAAATTCTAATCAGGATATGAGCACTTTTATGAGTTTAGATAATGCCCGCCAAATAATGAATGATGAGAGTAATTTAACTTCAATTTTCGTTAAAGTTTCTTCAGGTGCTGATGCAGATCAAATAGGAGATCAAATTGAAAATAAATATGGTGATAATTTAACAGTTATTGCTTCACTTTCAGATTTATCTATGGCTAAAAACATGATTGATATGATTAATGCTGCTAGTTGGGGTATTTCATTATTAGCTATTGTAATTGGTGGAATTGGAATTATTAATACAATGTTAATGTCCGTATTTGAAAGAACTCGTGAAATCGGTGTTTTAAAAGCAGTGGGCTGGTCAGATAAACGTATTTTATTAATGATTGTAGGTGAATCTATTGTAATAACTGTAGTTGCAGCAATTTTAGGTTCTATTTTCGGAGTATTAGGAGTTGAAATAATGACAAATATAGATTTATTAAGCGGATTAAATCCTCTTTTCACTCTCGCAACATTTGCCAAAGCATTTATAATAGCATTAATTGTGGGTATTATTGGAGGATTATATCCTGCTATTAAAGCAATCAAACTTCCTCCAACAGAAGCATTAAGATATGAGTAGTGATTAATGATGGTTAAGGCAGTAGAAATTAAAGATTTAAAAAAAAGCTATGAAAATGGTCAAATTAAAGCTTTAAATGGAATTAATTTATCCATTAACGAAGGAGAATTTGTATCCATAATCGGCCCTTCCGGATCAGGGAAATCCACATTATTAAACATGTTAGGAGCTCTTGATTTGCCCGATAGCGGATCTATTGAAGTTGCAGGTTACAATCTTTTAAAAAATAAAAAACTAAATAAATTTAGAGGAGATAAAATTGGATTTGTATTCCAACTTCATAATCTAATCCCTAATATTTCAGCACTAGAAAATATTAAAATCCCCATGTTTACTAAAAAATGGTCAAATAATGAAATGGATGAAAGAGCATTATACTTATTAGACATTGTGGGTTTAAAACAAAAAGCTAATAACAAACCCAATCAATTATCTGGCGGCGAAAGACAAAGAGTAGCTATTGCAAGAGCTTTAGCTAATGAACCTTCCATAATTCTCGCCGATGAACCCACAGGATCACTCGATTCTAAAACAAGCAATAAAATTCTTAAACAATTAAACAAACTTCATAAAGAAGAAAATGTAACTTTAATAATGGTTACTCATGATATGAATGTAGCTAAATTAGCCGATAGAATAATCGAAGTTTTAGATGGTAAAATTGTTAAAACTACAGATGACTCTTTACTAGATAATGAAATTAAAATTTATTAAACATAAAAAAAACTTATTTCTTTTTTTATCTAGTTTAAATAATATCATAAATCATTCGAAGCGCATCTAAAAGACCATGACTATATTCAATACAACCAAAAGAAGTTCTAAAATCTTCTTTTTTAAGATAATATTTTGAATCATTCATATAATCCACAGCTCTATCATAAACTTCTTTTTCACTATCATTAAAATTTATATTTTGTAGTTGTTTTAAATTTCTTTCTAGTTTTTCAATATCAATTTTAATTTTTTCGGGATTTTCTAATTTATTCAATTTAACGCTCTCCATACAGAGTAAACTCTTTGTATTACTGTAAAATATGAGATGATTACTAAGAATATTAATATATATGTAAAGTATAAAGGTGTGGTTAAATATCCTATGATTGATCCGAACATGATAATTATCATACGAACTGCTCTTTCAGCTATTCCTACATTACAGTTGATTTTTTGTGATTCTGCTCTTGCTTTTACATAGCTTATTGTGATAGCTGAATGTATTAGAAGCACTCCTATAAACCAATCACAATATCCTCCAAATATTATTCCAATATAGATTATTGCATCTGAAATTCTATCTATAGTGGAGTCGAGGAAAGCTCCGAATTTTGTTGAACGATTATGGAATCTTGCTACTGCCCCATCAATTATATCTAAAAATCCGCTTATTAATATAGCTATTGTTGCTAGGATTAATGTTTTTTCAGCGAATGCATAGCATCCTAATAGGGCGATAAATGGGGATATTAGTGTTATTATGTTGGGGTTTATGTTTATTTTTTGGGCTAGGGGGTTTAATATTTTGTTTAGAAAAGGTCTTAGGTTTTCAAGCATAACTTATATATAAATAATTTATTACATATATAGATTGTTAGGTCTGAATTTGATGAAGATATTAAAAACGGATTGTAAATATGGTGTAGATGATTTAGTTATTAATGAAGCTATAAATGTTATGGCTGATGGTGGTGTTGTTCTTTATCCTACTGATACTGTTTATGGGTTGGGGGCAAATATTTTTGATGAGAAAGCAGTTAGACGAGTGTTTGAGTTAAAACGTAGAAGTTTGGATAAACCTTTGTCTGTTCTTGTTAGGAATCTTCAGGATATTCATTTTGTAGCTGAGTTGGGGGATCGTGAGAGAGAGATTATGGATAAGTATCTTCCGGGTCCTTTTACTTTTATTTTGAATAAAAAGTTTTTAGTTTCGGATGTTGTGACTGGTGGTTTGGATCAGGTGGGTGTGAGGATTCCTGATAATGATATAGCTAGGGGTTTGGCTAAGATTTTTCCTATTATTACGACTAGTGCTAATTTGTCTGGTTGTGATGTTCGTCAGTCTGTGGGTGATATTTTGGGTCAGCTTGATGGTGAGGTTGATTTGGTTATTGATGTGGGTGTTTTTAATGATTGTTCTCCGTCTACTATTGTTGATTTGACGTCGGATGAATTGATTTATGTTGAACGTTAATGTATTTTTATTAATTTTGAAGGATAGATGACTTTTTATGAAAACATTGTCTGATTTGGGTGAGAATTTTAAGATTCCTACTAATTCTGCTCTTGATGAGCTTTTGGATGGGGGTGTGGAGAAAGGGACGATTACTCAATTTTTTGGCCCTCCTAGTTCTGGTAAAACTAATGTTGCTTTGTCGTTGGCTGTGAATGTTGCTCGTAGTGGTGGTAAGGTTGTTTATATTGATACAGAGGGCGGTATTTCGATTGATAGGATTAAACAAATGTCTTCTTTTGATTTTTCTAAGATAGCTGGTAATATTATGGTTTTGGAACCTACTAATTTTACAGAACAAAATGATAATTTGAGAGCTATTGAGATATGGTTTAAGAATAATAATAATTATAATAATATTGAGTTATTGGTTTTAGATTCGGCTGTTGCGCTTTATAGAGTGGATGATATGAAGTCTTCTCGATTGAATAAAGAGTTGGGTAAACAGATGGGTATTTTAACTAAAGTGGCTAGGGATTATAATATTGCGGTTGTATTGACTAATCAGATTTATAATGCTTTTGATGATGAGGGAAATGAGAATGTTAGGGCTGTGGGTGGAACTATATTGCAATATTGGAGTAAAATAATTATGCAGTTAGAAAAGACTGAAAATTTTCATGAGAGAAAAGCTACTTTGATAAGACATAGAAGTATTGCAGAGGGTAAAACAACAACTTTTAAGATTGTCTCTAAAGGTATTCAATAAAAAAAAAGAAAAAAAAATTTTTTTTTAGCTAGTTTTATTAATAATCAATTTCAAATATATTATACTTGAATGATTTAAAATGGTTGTGGGTAAAATTAATGATGATGAATTTAAAAAGAAATATGATAAGATAGAGAGGGTTCCTCCAGCAGGTTATGATAATGCTAATGATTTTTTTGAAGATGTTTTTATGGATAAAGACATGGTTTGGATGGGTCAGAATACAAATCATTTGCATGGGGATATGATTGCTGATATGATGGCTAAATCTGTGATGGATAAAGAATTTTGTAAATATCCTCCTCCTGAAGGGTTTTCGGAGCTTAAGGAGTTAATTTTAGATGATTTAGGTTTGGATGATAGTTTTCGAGTTTTTTTAACTGCTGGTGCAACAGAATCTTTATATTTGTCTATGAATGCTTTGTTAGATTCGAGTGATAATGTAATAACATCTGATCCGGGTTATTTGATTATTGGTAGTTTTGCTGAAAGATTTGCTGATAAAGTTATTTATGTTCCTATTTATAGTGGGGAAAATGATTATAAGTTAACTCCAGATCTTGTAAGGGAGAATATGGATGAGAATACAAGAATGATAGTTTTAATTGATCCATTAAATCCATTAGGAACAGCTTATAGTGAAGAGGAAATTAAAGAATTTGCTCGTATAGCTAGGGATAATGATATTTATTTGATTCATGATATAACTTATAAAGATTTTGCGCGAGAGCATTATTTGGTGGCTGATTATGCGCCTGAAAATACATTAACCATTTATAGTTTTTCTAAGATTTTTGGAATGGCTGGTGAGAGAATTGGTGGTGTTGTTTCTACATCGAGGATTATTGATCAGATTAAGAATGTTGTTATTAATGATTTGGGTGTTAATATAATAGCTCAGGAGGGTGCTATTGCTGGTTTAAAGACTAAGGATAGTTGGATTGATGAGATTAGGGATATAACTGTTAAAAATCAGGAGTTGATTAAAGAGACAGTTGATGGTATAGATGGTGTTTTTTTACCTGTTTTTCCATCTGATGCTAATATGATGGTGATTGATGTGAGCCAAACAGGAATTAATCCTAAAGAGTTGTCTGAATATTTGCTTAAATATAAGATATTTACAAGGGAAGGGGATTATACTAGTAGATTGTTTGGTGATAGGTATTTGCGTGTTAGTTTTTCTATACCTACCTCTGAGGTTGAATTATTTTGTAGGGAATTTCCCCAAGCAATTGAGGCATTGCGGAAAAAATGAGATTTCAATATCATAAGCCTGTTCCAGATTTTTATAAGGTAGATAATCCTAAAGAACCATTAACTAATATTAGTGATAGTCAATTAGAGAAATTAAATAGTTTAGCTATTGAATATGGTTGTTGTGGTGTTAGTTATGCTAAATTATCTGATGAGTTTAAAAGAGAGTGGGATGTTGATTATGATAATGTTGTTATATTTAAGTTTTTGATGGCTGATGATTTTTTAGAATGTGAGCCTTCTAGGCAAAAGGCTGTTGCATTGGATAGGGAATTTCAAGAAATTGGTGAGAATGTTTTTAAATTGGCGGATTATTTGAGAAATGAGGGATTTATGGCGTGTCTTATTAATCCTCTTGATGATAAGGTTAGTTTGAGGGCTTTGGTTATGCAATCTAATGATTGTGAGATTTTGAGAAGTAATATGTGTCTTTTTAAAGAGGGGTTAAATGTTTCTTTTTTCCCTATTTTTACTTCAATTGAGAATCTTCCTTTTAAACAAGAAAATGATATGCAGTGGGTTTCTAAATATTGTGGAAGTTGTGGTAAGTGTATTAGGAGATGTCCTAATAAAGCTTTTGATGATGATGAAAGAGTGTTGGGTAAGGTTTGCACGGCTCATAGTGAAGGTTGTAGTGATTGTTTATTAGTTTGTCCGTTTTATAAAAAAGGTTATGATGAGGTTAAAAAGGAATATGAGAGGAGGATGAAAGTATGAGTGAAGAGGGTGTTTTAGGTAAAAATAAGATAGCTTTAGTATCTTGTAGTGGGTTAAGTCCTTTAGGATTGGTTGTAAGGGTGGTTACTATTGAATTAGCGTTAGATAATGATAATATTGTCACCGCATGCATTACAGAATATTCAGCCCAACCACACCAATGCAATCCCATATTAAAAGATGCTATTGTTGTATCCATAACCGGTTGCAGTGATGATTGTGTAGGTGAAATTTTAAAAGAAAAAGGAGTTAACATAGAAAAAAATATTAATGCAGAAGAAATTATTGAAAATTTTGATATAAACTTCAATGATTCTGCAAGACTAGATAGTCAAGGAGAATTAGCTGTTAGCAAATTAAAAGAAGCTATATTAAAAGAATTAAAATCATTAGAAAAAATATAAAAAAAAAGAGAATTATAATATTTTTATTTTTTAATCAGATAAATAATAATATTCACCCACTTCTTTTTGTTCACGATCAAGATAACTATCTAATTTATTGACCCTAGGTCTTTTAGTTTCTTTATCTCTTCGAAATGTGATATTTAAATTTCCTAAAAATTTATTCATGGAAGTTCTTAAATCCGTTGGTTTAAAAGCATGGCCAGTCAACCCAGGTTTACCATCAAATACCATAGCTCTGTCAGATATATAATCAATAAAAACAATATCATGATCTATAATAAGTGAAGCTGCATTTTTACTTTCAATTATTTTTTGTATAACTCTTGCAGCTATTAATCTTTGTTCCACATCTAAAAATGCAGTAGGCTCATCGAAAAGATAAATTTCAGCATCTTTAGATAATGTTGTGGCTATGGCTAATCTTTGCAGTTCTCCTCCTGAAAGATTTTGCACATCTTTTTCTAGCAGATCATCTAATTTAAACGGATTCATTATTTCACTTTGAAAGATTTTGGAACCATAGTTAGGAACATTTGTATATAAAAAGTTTTGCACTGTTCCTTTAAAATTGGATATTAAATATTGTGGTTTATAGGATATGGAAACTTCATTATCCACTTCTCCTTGAGTGGGATCATCTATTCCTGCAAGTATTTTTGCAAAAGTGGTTTTACCAATACCATTAGATCCAAATGCAGTTACTATTTCATCATAATAAATTTCCCCACTATCAACTTTTAATTCAAATCCATCATATTTTTTAAATATATCTGTGTAACTGGTTAGTGTTGTGCCTTCATTTTTTTGTGTGGGCGGTCTGATGGTAAATTCAATAGGAGTTTTCCTTATCCTAACATTTTCCTCATTTAAAAACCCATTTATATATGCATTAATCCCCAGTCTAACACCTTTCCTGCCAGACACCACACCATATCCTCCAGGCTCACCATATAATATATGAATATTATCAGATAGCGCATCCAAAGTTGCTAAATCATGTTCAATTACAAGAACAGATTTACCATTCTCTGCAAGCGATCTTATAACTTTCACAGCATTAAGTCTTTGAGATA
>CANQZY010000001.1 GCA_947628455.1 uncultured Methanobrevibacter sp. | reverse complement strand
GATGAAGTAAAAGGTAAAAATCCTCTAAAAAATTATGGTGAAAGAGCAGCAAAACATCTAAAAAGACATGATAAATTTAAAGATATGCCTGATATTTTAGTAAATAGTTTTTATGATCCTCAAACAGAAGAAATCTGTGCATTTGAAGAATTAATAGGAAGTCATGGAGGACTTGGAGGAACACAAACCAAACCATTCATATTATATCCATCCTATTGGAAAGTACCCGATAAATTAGTAGGTGCAAAATCAATATACAAACTTTTAAAAAATCAATTAAAAATATTAAAAGGAAAATAAAATGAAATCAAAAATTCATATTGTTGGAACAGGACCTGGATCTAAAGAATACCTTACTAAAAAAGCCATAAAAACCGTTGAAAATGCCAATATTATTATTGGAAGTGAAAGAACAATTGAACTATTTGAAAATATAGACCATAAACTTCCATTTAACGCAAAAAATTTAATGAAAAAAATAGAAGAAGGTATTGATTTAGCTATAAATGGTCAAAATGTAGCTATCTTATCAACTGGAGACCCTGGATTTTCTGGAATTTTAAACTCTGTTTTAAAAATAGCAAATAAAAAAAAATATCCGCTAGAAAATATTGAAGTTATTCCCGGAATAAGTTCTATACAATTAGCTGCTGCTAAAAACCATTTACAATGGGATAACTGTAATATAACCACATTTCATGGTAGAGAAAATATTGGAGATATTCTTAAAATTATTAATAATAATAAAACTACTATTGCATTACCATCTAAAAAAGTCAAGGATATGGCCAAATTTCTAATTGATAATGGAATATCCCCCGACAGAAAAGTTATTATATGCGAACGCCTTAGCTATGACGATGAAAAAATTATTCACACCACTCTAAAAGAAATTGCAAATATCGAACTTACATATATGTGTATAATGATACTATAAAATATCACTCTATTAAAAAAAAAGAATATTATTTTATTTTAATCAATAATTAAAATATATCTAAATTAGTTAAAGTTGAATAGCTTTTTGTTGATATTCATCATTATCTTTTCCTTCATAAAGAATATCAGCTAAATTTAGAAGTTTTTCTTGACCTTTAACTTCATCTTTAAATAATGGAATTTCAAATATATCTTGTTGTTGAAATTTCTGATCAATTAGAGCTAAACGTTTTTGTTGTAGTTTATGTCTAGAATGACAAAAATCACAATCAGTTATATCTGGCATTACTTGGTTTACAATAATATTATCTACTGTTATATTATATTTTTCTAAAGTTTCTAATGCTCTTTCAGATTCATAAATGGACATTTCTTCAGGTATTACAACCATTTTAAATGTTGTTCTATCAGGATCTGATAAAACTTCCTTAGCTTGATTAATTTGTTTTTTTGTTCTTTCTAATTCTTCTGTTGATTGAACATTTTCATCAGAATCCATGAATGGAATTATATTTTTAAGTTTGTTGGCTGCAGAACCTAATTTTGCTTTAACTTTCATTAATTTACCTACCCATGAATCCATTACATCAGGAAATGATAATAATCTTAATGTATGGCCTGTTGGTGCTGTATCGAATACAACAACATCATATTCATTTGAAGTCATTACTGACATGAATATTTCAAATGCAGCTGCTTCATCTGCTCCTGGTGATGATGAAGCTATGTTTAATTGATCAGATAACATATCTAATCCCATTATTTGATCTTTATCTGCCCCTGATTTTTGTGATTCTAAAACTGCTTGTTTTTGAGCCATTGCTTCGTCAGGATCAATTTCTACAGCATACAAGTTTGTTTTTATTTCTCGTGGATAATGTCCAATTGGAACTTCAAGAGAATCAGATAGAGAATGAGCAGGGTCTGTTGAAACTATTAATGTTTTATTACCATTTTTAGCAAGCCATAATGCTGTAGCTGATGATATTGATGTTTTTCCAACACCTCCTTTCCCACCTACAAAAATAAAAGTTGTTTTGTCTTTATTAAATTTTAAAAAATCTTTAAACGCCACTTAATAACCCTCCATTTAATAAAAGTATTTTCTTTTTAATAACTGATTGTTAATTTAATATTTTAACTATATAAAAATTATCCTGAATAAATTAAATTTATATACATTATCTATATTAATAAAAAAAATTATATCTAATATTAATATAAAAAATTTACGTGATTAAAATGACAAAAATTCCAAAGATAGATGCTGAGATTACAAAACAGAATATTATTAAATTTATTAAAAACAAAGTCAGCGAAGCTAATGCTAATGGAATCATAGTTGGATTAAGCGGAGGGATTGATTCAACAGTAACAGCGTTTCTATCTACTGAAGCAATAGGGAAAAAAAATGTATTTGGTGTAATACTACCATCAACAACAACACCAACAGAAGACAAAGTTCACGGTATCGATATTGCACAATTACTTGAAATTGACTATAAAGAAATAGCCATTGATAGTATTTTAAATAGATTTTTAGTAGTTACAAATACTGAAGGAAAAGCTTCTAAATTAGCTATCGGAAATTTAAAAGCAAGAATAAGAATGGCCATTATCTACTATTATGCAAACGAAATGAATTATATTGTGGGGGGGACAGGAAATAAAAGCGAATTACTAATCGGTTACTTTACAAAACATGGCGATGGTGCATGTGACATGGAACCAATAGGTAAATTGTATAAAAGTGAAGTAAAACAATTAGCTAAATATATTAAAGTTCCTAACTATATCCTTAATAAAACACCTCGTGCAGGATTATGGGAAAATCAAAATGATGAAAAAGAAATAGGAATGCCTTATGAGATTTTAGATAGAATTCTTTACCTTTATATTGATTTAAAAAAAGACTCTGAATACATCTCTAAAGAAATTGGAATTTCTAAACAAGAAGTTGAAAGGATTATTAGAAAAGTTCAAAAAAATGCTCATAAACTACAACTTCCACCAACTCCAGAATAAAAGAATATATATTATACGGTGATTTAGTGAAAGATATAGAAAAAAAATGGCAAGAAAAATGGGACAATGAAAAATTATTCGAGTCAAATCCCAATGAAAAAGAAAAATTATTTATAACTGTAGCATTTCCTTATCCTAGTGGTGCGATGCATATTGGACATGGTCGTACATATACTGTTCCTGATGTTTATGCAAGATTTAAAAGAATGGAAGGATATAATGTTTTATTCCCAATGGCTTGGCATGTAACCGGCGCTCCAGTTATTGGAATAGCTAGTAGAATCCAAAGAAAGGATCCATGGACTCTAGATTTATATGAAAATGTCCATAAAGTCCCTAAAGAGAAATTAATAAAAATGGAAGATCCTGAATATATTGTCAGATACTTCAGTAATGAATATCACAACGTAATGCATGATATGGGATTCTCTATTGACTGGAGAAGAGAATTTAAAACTATAGATCCCACATATAAAAAATTTATCGAATGGCAAATTAAAAAACTTAAAGATAAAGGATTAATTAAAAAAGGAAAACATCCTGTTAAATATTGTCCTAGAGATAAAAATCCTGTTGGAGATCACGATCTTTTAGAAGGAGAGGGAATAGAAGTTAATGAATTAACACTTATTAAATTTAAACATGATAACGAAATTCTTGTAACAGCTACTTTAAGACCAGAAACAATTATTGGAGCAACTAATATATGGTTAAATCCAAATATTGAATATGTTCAAGTTAATGCAAATGGTGAAAAATGGGTCATTAGTAAAGATGCCCATCATAATTTAAAAAATCAAATTAAAGATTTAAAAATTATTAAAGAAATTAAACCAGAAGGCTTAATTGGGGAATATGTAGAAAATCCATTTACAGGTAAAAAAATTCCTATTTTGCCAGCTAGTTTTGTTGATGGGGAATATGGAAGCGGAATAGTATTTTCAGAACCTGCTGATGCACCTGCAGATTATATTGCTCTTTTAGATTTAAAAAATAATTCTGAATTAATAGATAAATATGAATTAGGTAATATTGTTAAAGATATTGAACCTATTAATGTTTGTAATGTAAAAGGATATGGAAAAATTCCTGCTGCTGAAATTATTGAAAAACTAGAAATTACTAATCAAGAAGATCCTAAACTTCAAGAAGCTACAAATGAGTTATATAAGTTAGAATTTAGTAAAGGTAAAATTAGTGATAACATTCCTGTTTTTGGAGGAATTAGTGTTAGAGAATCTCGTGAAAGCTTTAAAAAACAAATGATAGAAGATAATACTGCAACCATAATGTATGATTTTGCTGAAAGGCCTGTGATTTGTAGATGTGGTGAACGTTGTGTTATTAAAATAATGGATAATCAATGGTTTATGAAATATTCTGATCCTGAATGGAAAGAAAAAACATTGAAAGTTCTTAAAGGAGAAACTATTATTCCAACTGAAATTAGAAATAATTTTGAATATTATATTAATTGGTTAGATGATTGGGCTTGTTCTAGAAATGTAGGTCTAGGAACTAAACTTCCTTGGGATAATCAATGGTTAATAGAACCTTTAACTGATTCTACAATTTACATGTCTTATTATACGATAGCTAAATTTTTAAGGGATATTGATCCTGAACTTTTAAATGATGCATTTTTTGATAAAGTTCTTTTAAATATTGATAGTAATGATATTCTAGTAAATAGAGAACTTGTAGATGAAATTCAAGCAGAATTTAACTATTGGTATCCTCTTGACTGGAGATTGTCTGCTAAAGATTTAGTGGGTAATCATTTAAGTTTTTTAATGTTCCATCATAGTGCAATTTATCCTCCTGAAAAATGGCCTAAAGGAACTGTTATATTTGGTATGGGATTGCTTGAAGGTAATAAAATGTCTTCTTCTAAAGGAAATGTTATTCTTTTAAAAGATGCTATTGATCAATATGGGGCTGATGTTGTAAGACTATTTTTAATGGCTTCTGCAGAGCCATGGCAAGATTTTGATTGGAGAGAAAAAGAAGTTCTTGGAACTAAAAGAAAATTAGAATGGTTTAAAAAATTTGCATCTAGAGTGGAAGAAATTAAAGGTTCATTTTTAAATTTAAGTAATATTGAAGAAGTGAATCTTTCAAGAACTATTGATTTGTGGATGATCTCACAATTAAATAAACATATTAAAGAAGCTACCGAAGCTTTAGAAGTTTTTCAAACAAGAAAAGCTCTTCAAGAAGCATTATTCTTACTTAAAAAAGATATAGATCACTATATGTATCGAGTGAATCAATTAATTGAAAATCAAGACCCCGATGTAATATATGTTCTATCAACTGTTTTAGAATCATGGATTAGACTTTTAGCGCCTTTTATTCCATATACTTCAGAAGAATTATGGGAACAATATGGTGGAGATGGATTTGTTTTTAACGCAGAATGGCCAAAATACAATGAAAATCTTATAAGTGAAAAAATTGAACGTTCAGAATATATTGTTGAAAATATTATCAAAGATATATCTCAAATTCAAAATATAGTAAAAGGAAATACCAAAAAAATACATATTTATCTTGCTCCTGATTGGAAATGGGATTTATATAAGATAGCGGACAATATTGGAAAACCTGATATTGGTCAAATTATTGGAAAATCTATTAAAGCGAATATTCATGATGATAAAAAAGAAATAGCTGTTGTTGCTAAAAAAATTGGTCGTGAAATGACAAAAACACATTATATTGGAAAAATTAATGAAGAGCAAATATTAAATGATGCTATTGATTATATTTCAAATGAAAGTGGTAAAGAAGTAATAATTCATACAGATAGAGATTATGATCCTCAAAATAAATTTAAAAATGCAATTCCGTATAAACCAGCTATTTTTATAGAATAAAATAAAAATAAATATTAAATTTTATTTTTTTTTATAATTTTCTTGCAAAAAGTAGATATCCGCTATGACCAACCATTCTTGTTTGTGGTCTTACACCTTGTGGTCTCACTTCTAAATTTCTTTGAAGTGTTTCTATAATTTTTATATTATAAAATCCTAATTTTTTAGTTATTCTATAAGATATTTCTGCTTGATCAATGTATGGAGAATATACTGCTAACCAACCTCCTAATTTTAATGAGTCATATGCTTCTTCAAATATTTCAAAAGGTCTTGGTAAATCTAAAAAGATTAAATCAACATCTTTTTCATCAATTCCTTCTTTAATATCTTGATTTTTAATTTTGATATTTTTAATTCCAAAATTTTTAATATTTCTTGAAGCAATTTCTGCAAAATCTTCCCGTATTTCATAGCTATAGACTTGGCCTTTATCTCCAACTATATTTCCAAAATTTAAGGATATAGCTCCTGCACCGGTACCTGCATCAACAACCTTATCACCAGATCCTAAGCCTGTATGTGCTAAAACTGTTCCAATATCTTTTTGAATTAAAATAGAACATTTTCTTTCCATTAAATCAATGAAATCATTAACATTAGGTTTCATTATTTTAAAAGAATGATTTAGATGACTTTTAATTTCATCGCCAATTTTAGCATTAGCTATTTGTTCTTCTGTTATAATCCCTAAATCACTTTGAAATTCTTCAATTCCAGAAATAAGATATTTTTTACCTCTTTCATCTAAAATCATCTTCATATTATACACTTAATTATATTTTTCATGATCAAGTTCAGCTAATCTTTTAACACGTTTTAAAGTATCCGGATGTGTTGAAAATACTTCTTTAAAATTACTTAAAAAAGAACTATCCATATTTGAACTATAAAGTTCTCTTAAATCTTCATCTGAGATTTTCCCATCACCATCAAAATCAATTTGTCTAAATGTAGATATATCCTTTTTACCATTATTAACATCATTTGCAAATAAAGCTCTAGCTGTGCCTGCATCTTTTATTTCTTGTTCATTAGAATTTACTGCACCATAAGATAACTTATAAAGTGCTGACGCAAGAGCTGCAGGGCTATTTCCGAAATCAACACTAGCTTCATCGGCATAATATTCTCTTAATCTTGAAATAAGAAGAACTAAAAATTGACCTAAAATATAAGCTGCATAGCCCAATATTCCAATAAGAAAAGTAGCATTATTATCATCATCTTCAGAAAACATGAAAGATATAGCAATATAATAACAAATCATTGGAACTACACTTACAATAGTAGTTACAATCATATCATTATGTTTTATATGTCCCATTTCATGGCCTAAAACAGCTTTTAATTCATTCATATCAAGTAAACCTAAAATAGGTCTTGTAATAGCTATATTACCATTTCTTTTAGATCTTCCATAAGCAAAAGCATTAGGAATATTAATTTCTGATAAGCCAATTTTTGGCATTGGAACATTAGCTTCACTAGATAATTCTTCAACTATTTTATATATGTTAGGAGCTTCTTCACGATTTAAAGGTCTCACTTTCATTGTATGTTTAACAATATTGGGGCCTAATAAATATTGAATAAAAATAATACCCATACTTACAATGAAATAAAATCCTATTCCCATTCTATATCCTATAAAATAAGTTATTACAAAAACTAAAGCATATAAAATAATAAACATTAAAAACATGACAGCCCATTGCCTTAGTCTAAGTTTCCAGTGCCCATGCATATTTTATCACCTTTATAATTCTAAATTATCTTTTATATAATTAGATAAATATTATAGTTTATCTATTAAATAATTTTCATTTTATCATTAGTATACACAATAATAAAAATTACTTGATTAAAATATTTGTTAATTGTAGTGTAATAATATATCATTTAGAGGAAATCTAAAAACTTGGCATATTTTAATACTTTTAAATAAATCTTTGATCGTCAAGAGCAATATTAATTTATTACATGATCAATTTCTAGTTATCTATTTTTTAATTAAAAATTTTTAAAAAAAATTTAATAAATTATTAAAAACAAAAATTATTCCAATTATATGGTGATTATATGAGTGGACCCTTGGTAGAAAAATATAGACCACAAACTTTAGATGATATTGTAGGACAAAAATCAATAATTAAAAGACTACAAAAATATGTCGGAGAAAAAAGTATGCCTAATTTAATGTTTACTGGTCCTGCAGGAGTTGGTAAAACAACTACCGCAATTGCATTAGTTAAAACAATTTTAGGCGACTATTGGAGGCAAAATTTCTTAGAATTAAATGCATCAGATGCCAGAGGAATAGAAACAGTAAGAAACAATATTAAGAATTTCTGCAGACTAAAACCTGTAAACGCTCCATTTAGAATAATATTTTTAGATGAAGTGGATAATATGACAAAAGACGCTCAACATGCACTTCGTCGTGAAATGGAAATGTATACAAAAACAGCATCTTTTATTTTATCATGCAATTATTCATCTAAAATTATAGATCCTATCCAATCAAGATGTGCAATATTTAGGTTTGCTCCTATTAATGGAGAATCAATGATAAAACGTTTAAAATATATTTGCAAACATCAAAAAATAAAATATGAAGATGAAGGATTAGAAAATATTGTTTATTTTGCAGAAGGAGATATGCGAAAAGCTATTAATATTCTACAATCTTGTGCAAGTGAAGGAGAAAAAGTAACTGAAGAATCTGTATATGAAGTTGTATCTAAAGCTAGACCACAAGATGTTAATTTAATGATAACTTCAGCATTATCTGGAGATTTTATGAAAGCTAGAGATCTTCTTAAAGAAACCATGATTATTCAAGGAACAAGTGGAGAAGACATGATAACGCAAATTTATACTGATGTCTCTAAAAGAGTTTATGATGGAAAAATGAATTCTGATATCTATATTGAATTAATCGATGCAATAGCAGATTGTGATTTTAGAATAAGAGAAGGGGCTAATCCAAGAATTCAATTAGAAGCTTTATTAACTAAATTTTTATAACTATAGATGGGCTATTTATGTTATGGACAGAAAAATATAGACCAAAATCAATAGATGATGTTATTGGCAATAATAAAGAAAAAAAAGAAATTCAACAATGGCTTGATCAATGGAAAAAAGGAAATCCTCAAAAACCATTATTATTAGTCGGATCGGCGGGAATAGGTAAAACTACATTAGCACATTTAATAGCTGAACAATTTGATGAATCAATTGAACTTAATGCAAGTGATAAACGTTCACAAGATGAGATAATGAAAACTGTTGGAGAGTCATCTTCAAGTATGCCTTTATTTAGTCAATTTTATAAATGTATTATTCTTGACGAAGTAGATGGGATTCATGGAACTAATGATCGGGGAGGGGTTAAAGCTATTAATGAAGTTATAAAAAAATCAAAACATCCATTAATTTTAATAGCTAATGATTTTTACAGTAAACGTCTTACAACCATTAAAACAAAATGTCAAGTCATTAAAATGAAAAAAATTAGAAGTCCCTCAATTAATAAGTTATTTAAAAAAATCGCAGAAGAAGAGGGTGTAAAAGCTGATCCTGAAGTATTAAAAGAATTATCTAAAAAGGCTGGAGGAGATTTACGTTCAGCTTTAAATAGCTTTCAAGCAATATCAGATGAAAATAAAACATTGGAAAAAGAAGATATTGAAAATATAAGTTCTAAAGATGATAGATCCACGATTATAAATGCTGTAACAGTTGTAATGAAAAGTAAAACACCTTCTAACGTTAAAAAAGCATTAATCACAGAAGAAGACCCCAATCTAATAATGGAATATATTGCAGAAAACGTGCCAAGAGAATATAAGAAAAAAAAAGAAATTCAAAAAGCTTATGAAAATCTAGCTAAAGCAGATTTATACCTTGGAAGAGCACAACAAAGTAGGAATTATGGGTATTGGAAATATGCAACTGATTACATGGGA
Source organism: uncultured Methanobrevibacter sp. (assembly GCA_947628455.1). Classification (GTDB taxonomy): domain Archaea; phylum Methanobacteriota; class Methanobacteria; order Methanobacteriales; family Methanobacteriaceae; genus Methanocatella. Next base: position 182,306 of record CANQZY010000001.1, on the reverse strand, counting down.
GTTGGAGTAGCTAACTCTAAAGATGAAACCTATAGAAAATTTACAAAAATAACTTCTCCAACAGTTTTTAGTAAAATGAGAAAGAATAAAGGTAAAAAAAATCTTAGAGATAAAATAGCTGAAAAAATGTCTGAAAAAATGCATATTTCAAATGCTGTAGCTATTTCAATGTTTCCCTATTTAAAAATAATGTTTGAAAATGATGAACTAGCATGGGAAATATCTGACTTTTTAGAATTTAATGATGAAGAAATTAAATTATTTAGAAAGAAAAAAATTCCTAAAAATGTTATAAGAAAAATGGAAAAACAAAAAAACCAGATTCGCGAATCAAAAAAAGAAAAATATAGAGAAAAAATATCTGAAAAGATTATCAAAGAAACTGGGGAATTAGCTAAAAATGAAGTTGAAGATATAGAAAGTGTTATTGAAACTCAAAAAGAAATAACTAAAATTGAGAAAAAAACCCAGCAAAATTATAAAAAAGAAGAAGATAAATTTAAAATAAAAAATCCCAAAAAAACAGTTGAAAATAAAAAAGAAACTAAAGAAAAATTAGTTGAAGATAGTAAAAAAGATGATAAAAATAAAAATGAAAAATCAAAACAAACTTCACTTTTTAGTTTTTAATTGATATTCTATAAATTCACTAGCTTTCAAAACGTTTTCCATATATTGAGGTGAAACTGTTTTTAAAAAATCCATAAATTCACTAGCTAATTTATCCTCTTTTTTATTTTTAATTTCAACTTCTAAAAAATCTTTAACCCATTTTTTAGAAACTTTAATCAATGGATAGATTGTTTTATCATCTTTAAAGCTGATACCTATTCCATGAAATATGTCTGAAAAAATTCTGTTTGTTTCATCATCTAATAATAATGGTTTAGCTATTAAATCAAAATTACCTTCATAAACTAATTTTAAACCATATTTACGCGTATAAGATTCTAAAATAATATACATTAAATCATTTAAAGGATTTTCATCAGATGAAAGTAAAATAGTAGCTCCTGGATTTACCTTTGATAATACTTTAGATGATTTAGAACAAATTTTTTGAAAAAGACTAGAATTAATAACTTCAATACTTGGATATTGTTTATTAAATGTTTTTCTCTTTTTTTTAGAGAATTTAGAAAATCTTAAATTATTAATATAAATTTTATTTCTAGTATAACTAATAAATCTAGTATCAACACCAATAATTTTTAAATATTTTAATACATCTTTTTTAGAGTTGGTGAATCTATTCTCTTGATTACTATCAACTAAATTAAATATAAACTCCATTTTAATCAATTAGTATTTAAATTTTCTTTTAATGCATTTTCCATTATATCAATTGGCGGTTCTATTCCAGTCCAAATTTTAAAACTTTCTATTCCTTGATATAAAAGCATTTTAATTCCATATATAACTTTTGCATTTGCTTTAATAGCTTCTTTTAAAAGAACTGTTTCATTTGGATTATAAACAATATCATTAACAATTAAATCTTCATGAAACATTTGAGCTGTTGCAATTGGTTTATCATTATTATGAGGATTCATACCTACAGGAGTAGTATCTATTAAAATATCAGCATCTTTAAGATATTTTTCAATATTATCAATATTTCCATAACTTATATTACCTATTAATTTAGAATTTTTAACATCTAATGCAAGATTTTTAGCTTTTGTTTCATTTCTATTTAAAATATTTAAACTTTCAACATTACTTTTAGCTAAATAAAATGCTATTGCACGTGAAGATCCACCAGCACCAGCTAATATAACTTTTTTATCTTTAATTGAAGTTACTTCTTCAATAGCTCTAATACATCCTAAACCATCTGTATTATAACCTTTTAAATTTTTAAAATCAATTGTATTTACAGCGCCAATTAATTCGGCTATTGGATCTAATTCTTTTAAATATTTAATCACATTTATTTTATGAGGAATAGTAACATTAAATCCCTTAATATTTAAACTACTAGCTCCATTAATAGCTGAATTTAAATTAATATCTTTAACATTAAATGGAACATAAATATAATCCATGTTTAAACTTTCAAATGCAGCATTATGCATAGAAGGAGACAAACTATGTTCAACAGGATCTCCAATTAAACCTACAACATTAGTGCTTCCTTTAATATTATTCATACTAGAAAATTTAAATTTTAAATTATAAAAATATTATTAGATTAAAATTATAGATATAATAAAATTTTACTATCTAATAATAATTATTTTTAAAATTAATTCATCTTTACTTTTATAAAAAAAATAAAAAAAAAATAGTTTTATATATCTATTAATTTATTTAGAAATTTTATATAAAATATTACTAATAACATGAATTTCTTAGATAATCATAGATTATATAAACATCCAATAATAAAAATTTAATATTATCCTTTATAGGAGATATTAAATGAAATTTAAAAAACCAAGAGGGACAAGAGATTTTCTTTTTGATGAAATGAGACAAAGAAAAAAAACAGAAAATATTTTAAGAAATGTTTTTGAAAATTATGGTTTTCAAGAAATTAAAACACCTTTATTTGAAGAATTAAAACTATTTATAACTAAATCGGGTGAAGAAATTGTAAACCAACTTTATAATTTTAAAGATAAATCTAACAGAGAACTTGCTTTAAGACCCGAACTTACTGCCCCCGTAGCTAGGTTATATTTAAATGAACTTGAAAAAACTACTTCTAAACCTATTAAACTTTATTACTATGGAAGTTGTTTTAGATATGAAAGACCTCAAAAAGGAAGATTCAGACAATTTTGGCAATTTGGATGTGAGTTAATTGGAGCTAAATCTCCACAAGGAGAGGCAGAAGTAATAGCTATGTGCAATGATTCATTAAATCAGCTTGATATTACAACAGCAGATATTAATATTAATCATTTAGGAATTATTAGAGGATTATTTAATCATTTTGATATTAATGAAGACAAACAAAGAGAAATTATGACTATTATTGATAAAGGAGATGAAGATCTTTTAAAAGACTCTCTAATTGGAGATAACCCAATAATAGATAATAAAGAATTAGGTAACCTATTATTAGAATTAATTAATTTAGTTGGAGATAAATCAATATTGTCTAAGATTGAAAAATTAATTGCAGATTATCCTGAATCTCATGAAAGTTTAAATGAACTTGAAAATTTAGTTAGTCTATTAAACTCTTTTGGTGTTGAAAATTATACTATCAATCTTAGTGTAGCTAGAGGACTTGATTATTATACTGGAATTGTCTTTGAAGTTTATATTTATGAACTTGGAGCTCAAAAACAAATTTGTGGTGGAGGAACTTATAATTTAATAAAAATATTTGGAGGAAATGGAATAACCTCTACTGGTTTTGCATTTGGATTTGATAGATTAATGAACGCTCTTAAAGATAGACAAAATGAACTTGATTCTCATATTACAGCATATGTAGCTCCTATTAATAAATCTGTTCAAAATAAAGCATTTGAAATTACACAAACTCTTAGAAGAAATAATATAGCAAGTGAAGTAGATTTAAATAATAAAAAATTTAAAAAGTTAATAAATCATGCAAACAACATAAAAGTACCATATCTTATTATTGTTGGACCTAAAGACTTATCTGAAAATAAAGTAACAGTTAAAAATATGAAAACAGGAAATCAAAGACAAATTGAGATTAATAATTTAATTAACTACATTAAAAATAGCTATCCCAATTAGGAGAATTTTCAAATGAATATAAATTTTAGACATGAAATAAACGGTGAAAAACTTGTTACGGCTATTGCGCAAGATTATGAAACAAATGAAATTTTAATGACTGCTAATATGAATTCAAAAGCCTTAAATAAAACTATTGAAACAGGTAAAGCTTACTATTGGAGTACTTCTAGAAAGAGGATATGGTTAAAAGGAGAAAGTTCTGGTCATACACAGGAAGTTCAAGAAATTTTAGTTGACTGTGATATGGACGCAGTAATATTAAAAGTAAAACAAAATGGAGCAGCTTGTCATAAAGGATATTACTCATGTTTTTTTAGAAAACTTAATACAAATAATAAACCTAATATAATGAATCTAAATAATGAGGATATAGAAGTAATATCTGAAAAATTATTTAATCCTGAAGATATATATTAGGTGGAGATGAAATTGCAAATTGAGAAAACAAAAATAATAATACCTGATACTAGTGCAGTTATAGAAGGAGCTGTTAGCAAATTATTAGATGAAAACAATCTAGATTATCCTGAAATTATAGTTCCTGAAGCAGTAGTTTGTGAACTAGAACATCAAGCTAATTCCAATCGAGAAGAAGGTTTAAAAGGTCTAAAAGAACTTCAAAAATTGCAAGAAGAAGAGTATGAAGGAAATATTGTAGTAACGTTTAAAGGAAAAAGACCGACAAATTATGATATAAAATATGCTAAAAATGGCGAAATCGATGCTATTATTAGAGATGTAGCTAGATCTGAATTTGGAACTCTTCTTACAAACGATAAAGTTCAAGCTGAAACAGCTAAAGCTCAAGGGATAGATGTCATATATTTTCAACAAGAAAAGAAGTACTATGAATCTCTTAAAATAGAGTCTCTTTTTGATGATGAAACAATGTCAATTCATCTTAAAGAAGGAGTAGTACCTATGGCTAAAAAAGGAAAACCTGGGGATATTAAACTTATTTCTATTTCTGATAAACCACTAACAGAACAGGATATGAATGAATATATCTCTGAGATAATGAAAAAGGCTCGAAATGATCCTAAAACACTTTTAGAATCTCAAAAAAATGGATCTACAATTATACAGGCGGGTTCTTATAGAATTTCAATTGCTAAACCACCATTTTCAGAAGGTACTGAAATAACAGTAGTACGGCCTATTGTAAATATTAGTTTAGATGATTATAATATTTCTGATAAGTTAATGAAAAGGATTAATGAAAGTGCTGAGGGTATTTTAATTTCAGGTCGTCCTGGAGCGGGTAAATCTACTTTTGTACAAGCATTAGCTTTACATTATAATAATTTAAATAAAATAGTTAAAACAATGGAATCTCCAAGAGATTTACAACTTCCAAAAGAAATTACACAATATTCTCCTTTAGATAAAGATATGGAAAATACTGCAGATGTACTTCTTCTTGTAAGACCTGATTATACTGTTTATGATGAATTAAGAAAAAATAAAGACTTTACAATATTTTCCGATATGCGAATGTCTGGTGTAGGAATGATTGGTGTTGTTCATGCAACTAGACCAATTGATGCTATTCAAAGAATTTCTTCAAGAGTGGAATTAGGTTTGATCCCATCTATTGTTGATACTAGTATTTATATTGAAGATGGTAAAATTAAAACTGTTTATGAAACAAAAATGACTGTTAAAGTTCCAACAGGAATGCAAGAAGCAGATCTTGCAAGACCTGTTATTGAAATTCGTGATTTTGAAACAAAAAAACTTAAATATGAAATTTATACCTATGGTGAACAAACAATTATAATGAATATTGATCTTGTATCTGAAAATGAAGATAAACTTAAATCTTCAGTAGATAAAATAGCTGAAAAAGAAATTTTAAGAAAAATTAAAAGGATTATTCCAAAATCTCAAGTTGAAGTTGAAATTATCTCACCAGATAGAGCTAATATTTATATTGAAAAATCTTATATTCCACAAATTATTGGTCAAAATGGAAGTAAAATAAGTCAAATTGAAAAAGAACTTGGTATTAGTTTAGGTGTTGAAATATTAAAAAAAGAAAAAAATCATTCCTCTAAAGGTAAACAAATTCCAATAGATATTATTGAAACTAAAAAACAAATTATTCTAGATTTAGGTAAAAATAAACATAATGAAAACTTTGATGTTTTTATTGATGAAAATTATCTTTTAACAGCAACAACAAGTAAAAAAGGAGAAATAAAAATTAAAAAAGGAGTAGAATTAGCCGATAAAATTACAGATGGTATAGAAGTTAACAGTAATTTTACCGCTATTAAAAAATAAGTGATTAATATGAAAATTGGTGCATCAACTTTATCTGGATTTAAAGATAATTTAAAAAGTAATCTAGATTATTTCGAAAAATTAGGTTTAAAATATGCTGAAATATTACATCAATATCCTAATGATAATATAAATCCTGACATTCTAGAGTCATACGATCTTAAATACTCAATTCATTCTCCTTTAATGAATATTAATATTGCATGTTTAAATAAAGGTATTAGAGAAGCCTCTATTAATGAAATTAAAAAATCTATAGATCTAGCTTCAAAAATTGATGCTAATATTGTTGTGATACATCCTGGAATGATTCCATTTCTTGGAAGAGCTTTTGAAAAAGAAATTTATGAACTTGCAAATGAATCATTTAAAGAATTAGGCCAATATGGAGAAGATAGAGGAGTTATTGCAACCATTGAAAATATGCCAAATTTTAAAGGACATATGTACAAAAATATGTTTGAATTAAATAATATTTTAGAGGATTTAGATATGTATATGACTTTAGATATTGGTCATGCATATCATTCAGGATATACTCCAGAAGATATGTATTTTAATCGAGTAAAACACATACATATCCACGATAATAATGGTGATGATGATTCACACTTAGCACTAGGAGAAGGTTCTATTGATTTAAAAAAGATAATATCAAAATATGAAGATAAAAACTATAAAAATATATACACAATTGAAGTAAATGATAAAGAATCTGTTAAAAAGAGCATCAATTACTTAAAAAAGAGATTCTAAAATAATTTTTTATCTTTTATATCTTTTTGAAAATGTAAATATTTACTATCAATAACTTTTCGAATATTTTCAGCAGTTTTTTTACCAATACCCTCAACTTCTTGAAGTTCCTCTGCACTTGCATTAATAACATTAGAAACCGAGTTAAAATATTCTAATAACTTTTTAGCATTAACAGGACCAATATTTGGGAGTGATTCAATAATATAAATTTGTTGCTCCCACATGTTAACTGGTTTTCTCTCAGTCCTAATAGATACTGGTGATTTTTCGCCTTTTTGCTCTCTAATAGCTATTCTTTTTATCATAGCCGCTGTATCTTGAGCATTTCGTGTTGGGATTATGCTAATCCCAAAATCTAGTGCAATTGATGCCATTGATCCTCTAATTGCATTAGGATTAATAAAACCATTGTACAAATCATCTCCTTCTAGAATGATTATTGGTTTTTTAAATTCTTCTCTAAGATCATTAGCTTGTTTAAAAAGTCTTTTATCAACAATTGAATCTGCAAAGTCTTTCGCCGTTTTTCTTTCAATAGCTACTTCATCACTAACTTGATAATCTCCAACAGCCATAGTTTTAATATTAACATTAATATCCATTTCAGAAAGATATCTAATAACTTTAGAGTTCATTTCACGTGTATCCACATATATTAAAGGTTTTTCTTCTTTTGAAACTTCTTTTTCAAGAATTTTAACATTTTTTTCAACGTCCATACGTTTAATAGCTATTTCATTAAGTTCTTCTAACATATTACTATCAATCAATTGATATTTCATATGTTTTTCTTTTCTTTTAGAAGAATAATAAAATGCTTCATCCATTGTTTTTTCAGCTATTAAAACCTTAACTCTCCCTGTTCTTTTTCTTCCAGTTCTTCCTCTTCTTTGAATCATTCTAATTTCAGAAGGTACAGGTTCATAGAGAATAACTAAATCTACAGCTGGAATATCAATCCCTTCTTCAGCAACACTAGTAGAAATTAAAACATCATATTCTCCTTTTTTAAATGATTTAATTATAGCTTTTTGTTGTTTTTGGCTAAGACCCTTTTGACCATCTCTTTGAGCTTGTCCATAAAATTTAGCTGATTTAATTCCTTCTTTTTCTAATTTTTCATAAATCATTTGTAAAGTATCTCTATATTGTGTAAACACAATCACTTTAGATAAATTATTATTTTCCTTATCCACTCTTGATGATTGGAGTTTAGTTTGATAATCTTGACCTAACTCTTTTTTAAGAATATTAGTTAATTTATTTAATTTTGGATGTTCTAAACCATCTTTTTCAGAATTTTTAGATAAAACTACTGCTTTTCCAAAATTAGGATCATTAAGTAATGATTTTGAAGCTTTAGTTTTTTTCTTTCTTAATCTATTTACATATTTGTTAAATGTAACAACACCCTGTGTTTCAATAAGTTCTAATGAATGTTGAAGATTAATAACAGCACTTAGAATTGATATTGCTCTAAAACACTCTTTTTTTGGATTAACAGTTCTAGATATTTTATTTTGAACTTTTCCACGTGCTTTTAAAATATCTCTTTTACTTACAGAAACAGTATTTATTATACCCATATTTTTAAGACCTTTAAGTCTTACTTTTAAAGCTTTATTAACTAAATTTCTAATTTTATCTAGTTCTCCACTCATTTTAACTTTTATCCAATCAATTTTAACTGGGTTAAAATAAGGTTTAACATCAGGATCTTCTTCACTCTTTACAACTATGTCCTGAATAAATAAATTTTCACATACTTCTTTAATTTTTTCCTTATCAGAACCGGGGGATGCTGTAAGACCTAATATCAAATTATATTGAGATTCTTTCGCATATCTTGAGGCCAAATAAACATAAGAATAAGAACCAACAGCATGATGACATTCATCAAATATCATTAAAGAAATATTATCCAATGAATACCTTCCATTTAATAAATCAGATTCTACTGTTTGTGGTGTTGCACAAATTACTTGAGATTCCTCCCATCTTTTAACTCTTTCATCTATTTTTATAGAACCTGTAATTGATGCACATGGAACATTTAAAAAATTTTTAAAACTATTTTCGTGTTGTAATGTTAATGGTTTGCTTGGAGCTAGAATTAATATTTTTGAGTTTTTGAATTTTTCTAATCTATCCGCTCCAACGAGAATTGCTACAATAGTTTTACCCAAAGCCGTAGGAGCGACTATCATAGTATTTCCTTTTTTTAAAACATCTCTAGCTAATACTTGTTGATATAATCTTGATTCAACTCTATTAGGTTTAATTAATGGATGTTTAATATAATTTACCATAATAAATTATTATTTCTATTTTATATTATAAATAATATAACGAAAGAGCAGCTGAAAAGTATTATATATAATCTTTAAATTTAACAGCTGCTTCACCAATAGCTATTATCTTACTACAATCTAAGTTTAAAGCATTCTCAATTCCCTTAATAACATCTTCTTTTGTTGATCCTAAAGTTCCATCTTTAATAAAATTTTCATCAATATCTTCTAAAATAATTTTTTTATTAAGATCTGGATTTTGTGATAAAAATTTTTTAGCTATTTTTTGAGAAGAAATTGATACTGGAATAACATATTTAGAGAATTTACAAACACTTTCAAAAATTTCCTCATCTCCAATTTGACCTGATTCAGACGAAATTGTAACAACAGTTGCAATATCTCCATAAAGTTTATTAAATTCTCTTAAAACTGTTTGTACACCTGCAGGGTTATGCGCATAATCAACAATAATATCTTTTCCATCAATATTTTTAATAAACTCCATTCTACCACCAACCCCTGTAAATTTTTCAATAGATGGTAAAATTTTATCAAATGAAAGATTTAAAAATTCATGAGCAGCTATTATAACTCCTGTAATATTATAAACATTATGTATACCTTTTAAAGATGTTAATACAGATATTTTTCCATCAGGAGTAAATAAATCAAAATTTTGATTATTTAAATCAATATTAGTAGCTATATAATCTGTATTAGGAGTTGTAAGACCACATTTACAAAAATAATATCCCGAACCAGATACAATTTCTTTAACATCAATAGTTTCTCCACAAACACATTCCTTTTGTTTAATACCAGATATATCCCCATCTACTCTAAATGTAATTAAGTCACCATAATAGTCAAATTCTTTTAAAAGACCCATAATTGTAGGATCATTAGCATTAACGATAATTTGCTTACCCTTAAGTGATTGAATAAACTCACCTTTAACATGAGCATAATCTAAAAAATTTCCCTCCTTTAAATGATCAGGAGTAATATTTGTAATTAATCCTGAAACTAAATTAACATTATCTGTTATTCTTTTAATAGTTCCAGGTACTCCAAAAGTCCCTACTTCTAAAATACCAACATCACCATCTAAACGAGACTGTAAAATAGGAATAAACTCAGCATTACCCTGCATATCTTCCAAATCATGTTCTGCAGGTTTAATCCCATTATCATAAGCTATTTTTTTTAAAAGAGTTGTAGAAGTAGTTTTACCATTAGTTCCAGTAATTGCAAAAACAGATTTTTCACATTTAAACATATTAATAATATCTGAAAGTTCTAAAATTTTGATATTATTATTTTTAGCTATTTTAAATATCTCATTATCTTTTTTAAGACTCATAGGTGGAACTAAATAATCAATAGATTTAAAAAAATCATGAAGGTCTTCACCATGAAAAACTTTAATATCATAACTATCTAAAGATTTAATAAACTTACATTCATCTTTAGAACGAATATCTGTTCCAACAACTTGAAATCCTCTTTGAGATAAAATACGGGCTATTAAATTCCCATTAGCTCCACAAACACCGATAACACCAATGGTGAAATTTTTATCAATCATATTTTTTAATACCTCTATTTAATCCTTTTAGAATCTTATTAGTAACTCCTTCAATATCAGTAGCCAAAGATGGACCTAAATGAAGAAGAACATCACCAGGTTTAGAGTATTTTAATGCCATTTCAACAGCATCATCAATATCAGAACAAGCTACTTTGATAGCCTTAGGATTATCAATAGCATCTAAAATTTCAATAGCTCCTTCCATATTTATACATTCATGAACTTCATCATAACCACTAGTAATTATAATATCACTATACTGACTTACAAGCTCACCAACTTCTTTTTTATCTCTCTTAGTTGTTGTATCAAAATAATCAAGAAAAACAACAAGATTTTCATCTTTAAAATTTTCTAAAGTAGTTTTCATTCCATCATATAAAAATGCACAATCAAGAATTACCCTTCTTCCATTAAATAAACCAATATCCTCCATATGAGAAGGCAATCCTTTAAAATTAGAAAGAGCTGCAATAATATCTTTCTCAGAAATTCCATACGTTAAAGCTATTGATACAGCTCCAACAGAATTTTCAAAAAAATAACTTGTCATATTAAAAGGTATTGTAAATTCTTTATCATTATAACTAATTTTTAAGCTATTTTCTCCTTTTTCACCATTGAAATTTGCATTTTCACCTAATTCATAATAAGAAATATTTTTATTATCTGAAAATAAATCTTTACATGAACTATTAGCAATAAAAGTACTGCTTATTAATTCTAAAATTTTTTTACGTTCATGATATTTTTCAATCGAATTATCAAACTCATCTAAATGATCCACACCAACATTTGTTAAAAGTCCAATATCAACATTCAATCTATCTAAAAGTCCTATTGTCCCATGAGGAAGTTCAAAAATAGCCACATCTTTTTTTTGAGGTTTTCTATTAATAATTCCTTCAATAATACATTCACTTACTAAATTACTGATAATAGAAGAACAATGCCAAACTTTAAATCCAGCTTGTTCAAATATAGTTTTAGTTAAATAAGTAGTGGTTGTTTTACCCATTGTGCCCGTAATACCAATAATATTAATAGGAATATACTTATTTACAATTTGAGAAAATTCTTCATTAGTTATTATATGAATATCTAATTTATCTACTTCTTTAGCAATTTTAGAATTTTTTAATGAAGGAGGAATATAAATATTATCAAATACTTTTAAAACTGGGGAAGGATTATTTAAATCTAGTTTAACACCTTCTTTTTTCATTTTTTTCAAAATATTCTGATATTTTGATTTAAAATTTTCAAATGGTTGAATATCTGTTATTGTAACATCATAACCATCATAATTAAGTAAACGAGCAACGGGCCTACTAGCATTTCCCGCACCAATAACTAAACAATTCATATTATTATCCTCCTAAACTAATTAATATTCACAACAGGCCTTTTTTTTATATTTTTAATTATTGATAATTTAAGATTTGATATTATCATTCCTAAAATTTCATTAATTTAATTTAGGAATTGAAATTATAAAAATATAATTGATTATAAAATATTCTAGAAAAGTTTTTTAATACAAAATTTATAAAATATATTTTATTATTTATTTTTATAACCTAGAGGTGAACTAATGGAAGGTTTATTAAACAATTGGAGAAGAACTAATTACGCAAAAAATATCACTCCTAAACTAACTGGAGAAGAGATTATTATTATGGGTTGGGTTCACGAAATTAGAGACTTAGGAGGAATTATATTCATATTAGTTAGGGATACAACTGGTATGATCCAAATAACTGCTCCAAGTAAAAAAGTAGATCCGAAAATTCTTGAAGAATTACGTAAATTTAGAAAAGAATCTGTTGTAGCTATCAAAGGAACTGTACAAGAGTCAAATAAAGCACCAAATAATGTTGAAATAATTCCTCAAGAAATTAATATTCTTAGTTTAGCTAATCAACCATTGCCAATGGATCCAACAGAAAAAGTTAAAGCAGAAATCGATACAAGATTAGATTCAAGATTTTTAGATTTAAGAAAATCAAACATAAGTGCTATTTTTAAAATCAAAAGTCAAATGTTACATACTGTCAGAGATTTTTTTTACAAAAATGGATTTCTTGAAATAAGTACTCCAAAACTTGTAGCTTCCGCTACTGAAGGAGGAACAGAACTTTTCCCAATAACATATTTTGAAAAAGAAGCATTTCTTGGACAATCCCCACAATTATATAAACAAATTATGATGTCTAGTGGAGTAGATAAAGTATTTGAAATTGGCCAAATATTTAGAGCAGAAGAACATGATACATTAAGACACTTAAATGAGGCTATTTCAATTGATGCAGAAGCTTCTTTCATGGATGGAAATGATATGATGAAAGTTCTAAATAACATGATAGAACAAGTCATTATTGATATTAACGAATACTGCAAAGAGGAATTAGAATTACTTGACCATAAATTACCAATTCCTGACAAACCATTTCCAAAAATAACCTATGATGAAGCAGTCGATATTATAAACTCAAAAGGAATAGAAATGGAATGGGGAGAAGATTTATCACGTGCAGCTGAAAAAGCTTTAGGTAATACAATGGATGATTTTTACTTTTTAACTGAATGGCCAAGCCATGTTAAACCATTCTATGTGATGCCATGCGCCCATGATCCAACAAAATCCCATGCATTTGATTTAATGTATAAAAACTTAGAATTATCATCAGGAGCTACACGTGTTCACCAATATAACATATTAGTAGAACAAATAAAAGAACGTGATTTAAACCCAGATGCATTTAACAGTTATTTAAAAGCATTTGAATATGGAATGCCACCACATGCAGGATGGGGAGTAGGAGCAGATAGACTAACTATGGTTCTTACAGGTGTTAATAATATACGTGAAACAGTACTATTCCCAAGAGATAGACATAGATTAACTCCATAATTTTTTTTACCAATAAACTTATAAGGATTAAAAATCCTTATTCTTTTTTATAGGTGAAAATTATGGAAGAATTTGAAATAGCAATTATAGGAGGCGGTCCTGCTGGAATGATGGCAGCTATCACATGTAGAGAAAAAAATATTGTCTTAATCGAAAAAACATCAAAATTAGGTAAAAAACTTCTTTTAACCGGTGGTGGACGCTGCAATATTACCAATAACAAACCTATAAAAACACTTTTAAATTACTATGAAGAAAAAAACTTTTTAAAACATTCTTTTTATACATTAACAAATGAAAAATTATTAGATCTATTTAAAAAAAAAGGTTTAGAATTTATAGAAGAAGATAATAATTCTATTTTTCCTGCTACTGAAAAAGCAGAATCAATCATGAAAATTTTACATGATTATCTTAAAAATATTAAAATAAAATACAATACAAATGTATATAATGTGGAAAAAAAAAGAGAATATTTTATAATAAACAATAAAATAAAAGCAAAAAAAATTATAATAGCCACAGGTGGAATAACTTATCCAGAAACAGGCTCAGATGGTGGAGGATATAACCTAACAAACCAGCCTCTAACTGCTATAAAATGGGGAATTGTACCCTTAATTACAAAATATCATTTTGAAGATTTTGCAGGTATTAACTTATATGATGTTTGTATTAGTTATAAAGACAAAAAATATTACGGAGATGTATTAATAACCCACAAAGGACTTAGTGGACCAGCTATTTTAAATATAAGTAATGAAATATCAAAAGATATAGATTATAATCTTTTAGATAATAATGATATAAAATTAAATGATGTGAAAATAAATATAGATTTACTTCCAAATTTAAATTTCCAAGAAATTAAAGAAAAATTTAATAGAGATTTTCAACAAAAAGGAAAAACCTATTTAAAAAATTATCTTAAAATATATCTAGTAAATAATTTTATCCCCTTTTTCTTAGACCATAATAATATTGATGGAGAAATTAAACTAGCAAATATAACAAAAGAATCTAAAAAAAAATTAATTGAATCATTAAAATGTACAACATTAAAAATAATCGGTTTTAATACTCCTTTAAGTAAAATTACAATTGGAGGAATAGATATTAATTCGTTAAACTCAAAAACGATGGAATCCAAAGAAACTGAAGGGCTTTACTTTGCAGGAGAAATTCTTGAACCAGTAGGTCCGAGTGGAGGATATAATTTAAAAATAGCTTTTTCAACAGGTTATTTAGCTGGAATATCCGCACTTAAAAGTTTATAAATAATTCAAAAAAGAATTAAAATAAATTTTCTTTAAATCGTATTAATGCTAAGTTTATCTAACAGTTACTTTTTCTAGTGAGTTTACAATTATTGATAAAGATTAGTAATCGTAATCTTTAAACTAATATAATATATATTATTTAAACATGATAAACGAATATCAACAAAAATTTATGGGTGCTTCAACTAAACAGGGTTATGATATAGCTACTAAAAGTAGAGAAATTATTCGTGATTTAATAGATGATGAAATTGAAGATCTAAATATTGTTGAAAAAGATATTATAGAACGCATTGTTCATTCTAGTGCGGATCCCGAATATGCAAAATTAGTTAAAATTAGCCCTAATTTTGTTGATGAGGCCATTAAATCCATGAAAAATAACGAAACACTTTTAACTGATATTAACATGGTTAAAGCAGGAATTACTCAATATGATGGTGATGTTGAGTGTTATATCAAGAATGATGAAGTTAAAAAAATAGCTAAGGATGAACAAATAACAAGAGCGGCTGCTGCAATTAAATATGCTGCTAATGAGGGTTTTGAAGGAATCCTTGTTTCTGGAAATGCTCCTACTGCTGTTTGGCAAGCAATGGACTTATTTTACAAAGGAAAAATTAATTTAAAAGCTATTATTGGCGTTCCAGTTGGTTTTGTTGGGGCTGCTGATTGTAAAAATGCTTTAAGTATGTCTAGTATTCCAAATATTATTACACAAGGACCTAAAGGAGGAACTCCTATAGCTGTAGCTTGTGTTAATTCACTAATTCAAAATTTGAGGTTATGAAGATGAATTCAAAAGAACTTTTTGAACAAGCTAAAAAATATATTCCTGGTGGGGTTAATTCTCCTTTAAGAGCATTTAAACCTTATCCTTTTTTTGTTAAAAAAGGAATAGGATCTCATTTAATAGATGTTGATGGAAATAATTATATCGATTATTGTTTAGCTTATGGTCCTCTAATTTTAGGACATTCAAATGAAAAGGTTATTGAAGATTTAAATAAAAGAGTAGAACTTGGAACTATTTACGGTGCCCCTACTGAAAATGAAATAATATTAGCTAAAGAAGTTATTAATAGAATTCCTTCTGCTGAGATGGTTCGTTTTGTAAATAGTGGAAGTGAAGCTACTATGAGTGCTATCAGATTAGCTAGAAGTTTTACAAAAAGAGATAAAATTGTGAAATTTGATGGTGCTTATCATGGTTCTCATGATTATTGTTTAGTAAAAAAGGGCTTTGGAGCCACTTCACTTCCTGATTGTGAAGGAATTCCGATAGAAACTACTAAAAATACTTTAATTGTTCCATTTAATGATGAAGAATCATTAATAGAGTTAATTGAGAAAGATGGAGAAAATATTGCCTGTATTATAATGGAAGTTATTATGGGCAATATTGGATTTATACCTCCTAAAAAAGGTTATTTAGAATTTTTAAGAAAAATAACTAATGAAAATGGAATTGTTTTAATTTTTGATGAAGTGATTACTGGTTTTAGATTAAGCAAAGGAGGTGCTCAAGAGTACTATGGCGTAAAACCTGATATGACAACTCTCGGAAAAATTGTTGGTGGAGGTCTTCCAATGGGTGCTTTTTGTGGTAGAAAAGAAATTATGGAAAAAGTAGCTCCAATAGGTAATGTTTATCAGGCGGGAACATTTAATGGTAATCCTATTTCATCACAAGCAGGGATTTCTACATTGCAACAACTTGATAATGCTTTTTATAAAAGATTAGCTAAAAAAGGAAATTTATTAAGGGATGGATTTAGAGATATTAAAGAAGATTTTGATTTACCTATTTATATTGCAGGGGATCAATCAATGTTTCAGATTTACTTTAATGAAAATGAAGTTTACAATACTAATGATGCGAAAAAAAGTGATTCTAGCAGATTTTTACTATACTTTAAGAAATTACTTAAAAAGAATATTTTTATTCCTCCTAGTCAATTTGAATGTAATTTTTTATCTAGTGCCCATACACAAGAAGATTTAGATAAAACTTTAATAGCAGTTGAGCAATCTTTAAAAAAGGTTTTTTAATATTTTTTTTATTATTTCTTTTTTTAATCATAAATATTTTATAAAATAAAATATTAGTATATATTATATAAGGTGTATCTAATGACAAATAAAAAAGAAATTGCAATATATATTATAATTATCTTTATTGCCCTATTTATTTCTCAACATTTAAACGTTGTAATTTCAGGCAGTATGGAACCTGTTTTTTCAAGAGGAGATATTGTTGCAGTTGAAAAAGATAATCTATTTGGATTAGGAATTCAAGAATTCAATCCTTCAGATATTCAGGTAGGAGATATTGTTGTTTATGATGCTCATTGGGTAAATGAATCTGTTATTCACAGAGTCATCAATATTACTAAAATAAATGGTACTACTTATTATATGATTAAAGGTGATCATAATAGTATTCCAGATCCTTATTATGTAAAAGCTGATCAGATTACTGATAAAGTAATAACTATTAATGATAATCCTGTTGTTATTCCATATATTGGAAATTTAAATCTTTGGTTAAAAGGACTTTAAATTATTTTTATTAATTTTTAGGTGAATAAATGTATTTTGAAATAGAAAAGCAAGCAATTGATAGTATTAATGATGCAATTAAAAAATTTGACATTAATATTGATGAAAATTTTCGTCTAGAATTTCCTCCAAATCCCGAATTAGGAGATTTAACTAGTACTGTTTCATTTATATTAGCTAAAAAATTAAGAAAATCCCCTAATTTAATAGCTAAAGAATTAGCTTCTTATATTGAAGTTCCTGAAATATTTGAAAAAGTAGAAGCTATTGGTCCTTATGTAAATTTTTATATTAATTATTCTAAATTTGCAAAAAAACAATTAGATAAAATTGATGAAGAATATGGCCATCTTCCAAAAGTAAACGAAAAAATCATTTTAGAACATACTTCAGCGAATCCTAATGGACCTCTCCATATTGGACATATTCGAAATTCTATTTTTGGAGATTCTCTTAGTCGTCTTTTAAAATTAGCAGGTAGAGATGTTGAAACACAATATTACGTTAATGATATGGGAAGACAAATAGCTATTATTGTTTTAGGAATTACAGAATTAGGATTAAAAATAAAAGATCAAGAAGGAAAAAAAATTGATCATAAAATTGGAAAGATCTACTTTAAAGCAAATCAATCTTTAAAAGAAGATAAAAGTTTAAATCAAAAGGTCGATTTATTAATTAAAGAATATGAAAGTGGTGAAAATTCTGAATTAAATAAAATATTTGAAGAAATTGTTGAAAGTTGTCTTTCTGGTATTAAACAAACACTTCAAAGAATAAATATAACTCATGATAACTTTCAATGGGAAGGTCAGTTTATTAGAAATGATAAAGTTAAAGAACTTATAGACTATATCGAAAATGAAGGTTTTGTAACTCATGGTGATGTTGATTATATCGATTTAACTCATTTTAATATAGATAAAGAATTCATTTTAAAAAGAAGTGATGGTTCATCACTTTACTCAACAAGAGATTTAGCATATCATAGATATAAAAATAATCTTGGAGATATTGTTTTAGATATCCTTGGTTCTGATCATAAATTAGCCGCACAGCAAATTAAAGTAATCTTTGAAGAAATATTAAGAGAAAAGTGTCCTGAAGTTATATTTTACGAATTTATTACACTTCCTTCAGGTTCAATGTCAACAAGAAAAGGTGTATTTATATCAGTTGATGAACTTATTGATGAGGCTATTAAAAGAGCATTAGATGAAATTCAAAAAAGAAATTCTGATTTAACAGGGAAAGAGATCTTTTCTACAGCTGAACAAATTGGAATTGGAGCTATTAGATTTTTTATATCTAAAATTTCACCAGAAAAACATATTACATTTAACTGGGATGAAGCATTGAGCTTTGAAAGAGGATGCGCCTCAATTCAATATGCTCATGCAAGAGCTTGTAAATTACTTAAAAAATCTAATAAAAATATTGAAATTTTAGAAATATCTAATAATTGGATTCCTAATAAAAATGAAAAAGATTTAATAAGAATTTTATCCAAATTTCCTCAAGTTGTAGAAGATTCAGCTAATAAAAAAAGAATTCATAATATAACACAATATTGTCAGGATTTAGCTAATAGTTTTAATAAATTCTATAAATCAGAACAAGTTATTGGTTCTGAGGTAGAAGATTCAAGATTAGTCCTTGTAGATAAAGCAAGAATTACTTTAAAAAATTCATTGGATATCTTAGGTATTAATGCGCCGGAAAAAATGTAAAATATATATTTAAATTATTATCTAATAAACCATTAATATTATTTTTTAAAAAAATAGCTATAAAAATAATTTTAAGGAGATCATCTTATTTAAATTGAATTAAATCTTCTATATCCCCAAAAACCACCTCCAGATTACACATTGAAGGAATATAATTAGCTGCTTTAGCTGAATTAACACCAATAACTTCAAAGCCCATGTCTTCAATTGGTGAGACTACCATACAAGTATCACAAATAATATTTCCTCCAGCTTTTTCAATAATATCTGTATAACCCATCCTATCAGCCAATGCTTTAACAGCTATTGATGTACAAATCCATAATTTATTTTTAATTGTTTTTCGGTATATATAATTGGCTAATCTTTTTATTTCTTCTAAAGAAGCATGAGGACATCCTAAACAAACTAAATCAGGTTCTTTATCTGTCGTGCTTAATTGTTCTCTTGTATCTAAAATATCTTTATGAGAAATATTTAAATTATTTTCAATTTCATTTTTATTAGTAAGTTTAAATTCAGGCGTTATGTTTTCAACATGATAAAGTGCAACTGAACCTGAAGATGCGAGTGCTGCTCCTAAAACTTTTAAATCATTATTGTCGGGAGTATTATTTAAAATAAAATAAGGAACATCCCCTCCTACTTTTTGACCTATAATATATCCTAAAGCCCCAAAATCAGCTCCTACTAAAGGTGTTTCAACATTAACTATCCAATTAGCTGTTCTAACATCATCTAAATGAAACCCATAAAATGGTGTTTTTCCAACAATAGCCGCAGCTAAGGCTCCAGGACCTCCTTCACGATTGGATCTAGCGCCAATAACAGAATTAACATAAGCTACAGCTGATGATTCTGACCAAGATATATGTTCATTAAATCTAGGAACATTGCCCACAAGATAAGGTGTACAAGTACATGTCTTAGATATTCCTAATTTTTCATAAGCTTCGACAATTTTATTTTGTTTAATTGAAAAATCTTCAGGAAATCCTAACTCTTTCCAGTTATTTAAATCTATTCCAGGTGGATTTAAAGTAGAATTTATAGTGGCCTTAGCATTATCCCTTATTAAGTCTTCAAGATATTCAAGACCTGCATCACCAATTGTTTTATAAGAAACACCCGATACTTGCGCAGATGTAATATCTACAAGTTTAGAAGCATTATATATTTCTCCTAAAGCTAATAAAATATCCATACTTTTACGAATAGTTTCACCATATTCCCCTTCAGACATTTTTTCTTCTTCTTTAGATAAATACACTTAAAAACACCATTTTAATTACTATTTAATTGATGTTCGACTATTTCATCAACAAGATGTAAAAATAGATCTTTAGATTCCTCTGAAACCATTGCGCCAGCAGCTATATCATGTCCTCCACCTTGCCCACCAAAATTATTAGAACTGTCATGAAGAGCTTTTCCCAAATCTACACCTTTATCAACTAATTCACGTGTAGTTCTTCCAGAAATTTTAATATCTTTATGAAGTTTAGAAAGACCAAAAACTGGTTTTGAAGAATCAATACTTTTAATAGATAATGCAATACTAATTATAGTGCCCATAATCGATTTAAATAATTTATCATCACTGTATAAGTATTGAATAGCATTAAGTTCTATTGTACCATTTTTTTTAATCCATTCTAAACCTTTGACAATATTTTTCCTATAAATTCTTTGAATATTTTGAGCAGTTTCTAAAGCTTTTTTTCTCTCACCAATAGCTATACTTAAACCTAAACCCGTTTTTTTATTTTTTCCTGTAGCATCTAAAATATATGCATACTCTTCTAAATCCCTTAGAAGAGGATTTTCTTTAGGAATATAATAAATATTTCCAAAAATATCTGGATTAATAGCAATTAATCTTTCCATTAAAGCATCTTTTTCTTCTAGCGCTAAATCACTGAATTTAATTCCATAAGAAATTCCAGTTTTTTCTAAAAATGCCATTGATCCTTCTAAATCTCCTGTAATTCCTGGTAATGGCGGTGTAAAGGTATATGCAAGTGATTTAAAAAGAGGTTCTGATGATTTAGAAACAATCTTTAGTCCCTCCGTAATTTCAATATTACCCGTATTCACTCCATCTTGAACAATCATTTCATTAATACCAGTAAATCCTTTCTGTCCTTGCATATCGCCAAAAGCTCCTATAAGCGCAAAATAAGATAAATGTTTTTTATCAAGTTCTCTAAGGATAAGATAACTAGAACCAGCTCCACTTAAATCTTTACTTCCATCAATACCAAATAAATGAGGATTAACATGAATAAGATTACTATCTGATTCTACATCATCAACTTGATGATGATCAGCAATTATAACATCATTCTTAAAAAAATTTAGCTCTTTAACAAAAGCACTACCCATATCAGAAAAAATAAATAAAGGGTATTGTTCTTGTCTTAATTTATCAATAACTTTATCTGTAAGACGAGGAACAATGCTTATGTGATATTGAATCTTTT
This sequence comes from uncultured Methanobrevibacter sp., assembly GCA_947628455.1. Lineage (GTDB taxonomy): Archaea > Methanobacteriota > Methanobacteria > Methanobacteriales > Methanobacteriaceae > Methanocatella. The sequence goes on along the minus strand of CANQZY010000001.1, from coordinate 160,681 downwards.
CTTCATTTAAAGCATTAGCTATAATGGCTGCAGCTGAAATTCCATCAGCATCATTATGAGAAATAATACGTATTGTATCATCTTTATCAATATGCTCTTTAAGCATATTAGTAGCTTCTTTAGCTCTATTTAACAAGGAGTGCTGCTTCTTGTGGATCGTATCTCCAACCTTCAGGTAATACACCATCATCTACATAATATGAACCTAATTTTCTGATTCTAGATTCAATTATTGTTAAACCCCTCTTAGAATGCATATCTTTTGGGTTTTCAGTTAAATGATCTCTTATATTAATTGCCCTTTTAATTAAATTCATTAAATCTTCAGGATATTCTTTAGCTTGACCATTTCTTTTTAATATTTGATTAATTCTTTCACCAGTTACTTCTTTAACACTGGGAATTCCATAAGTATCTCTTAAAATAATACCAATTTCACTAGTTGATTTACCTTCTCTTGTAAATTTTAAAATCATTTCTTCAATTTCTTCATTACTATAATCTACCCAATTTGGTTTTGTCATTAAAATTACCTCAAATTATTATATAATCATTCTTTAGAATACCATTCAATAAATTTCTCTAAAGAATTTTTTCTATGTGAAAACTGATTTTTCTGCTCTGTTGTTAGTTCACCAAAAGTACTATCTTTATAAGGAACATAAAAGATCGGATCAAAAGCAAATCCTAAATTACCTTTCTCACAACTAGCTATTTCACCACTGACTTTGCCTAAAAAAATCTTGGGCTCAGAATTGGGGGCACAATACCCAATAACTGACCTGAACTCGGCACATCTATTATCAGTGTTTTCTAAAAGCTTTAAAATTCCACTATTTCCTAAAGTTTCTTGAACATAAGAAGAATATGTTCCAGGGAATCCTTTAAGAGCTTTTATAAATAAACCAGCATCTTCAACAATCACAGGTTTATTTAGTTTATGACAAGCATACTTTGCGCCAGATTTAGCTACTTCCTCAAGAGTTCCTTGTGGTTCACAATAACCTAAATCAATATGCTCTAAGTTAATATCATAATCTTTAAAAATATTCTCTGCTTCTATTACTTTATGTTTGTTTCCTGTAATAAATGTTATTGTTTTCATATTAATTACACCTAATGAGTATATCTACCCCTCGATTCTATTTCATTTATCTTTTCAACAATTTTAGAATTATTATAACCTCTTAAAACCTCATTAAATAATTCAACAGCTACATTATAATTAATACTTTGAAGTGATTTTTTTAAAACAAGTAAATCAACAGCTTTATCTTCTAATAAATCAGAATATCTTCCAAGACCAAAATCAATAAAAACAATATCTTCCTCTTCATTTAAAAGTATATTTGATGTTGTGATATCACCATGAATTATATTATTATTATGAAATTTAGCTATTTGTTCTCCAATATCAAATGCCATTTCTTTATTTATAATATCTTTAACAATTTTTCCTTTAATTTTCTCCATAGAAATTTGTTTATCCTTAAGATTTATATCATATAGGACAGGTGTTATTACTCCTACTTTTTTAACATCAGATAAGAGTTTAGATTCAATTTTTGTTCTTGTTTTTCTTATTTTTTCATCAATTTTAGGAATTCTATAATTTTTAGAAACTCTATCTTTAATCACACAATCAAAATCTAAGTATTTTGAATTAATAATATTTGATTCAGCCCCTTTAGCTATTAATCCATCATTCAAATTTAAATGATTATTTTCATTTGTAATCCATGGAATATCAACTTCATCTGTTCTAAATTTTTGTATAATATTAGTATCATTTAAATTAAAAGAACCATAATATTTGTTCATCAATATTCCAAGCCAAGCTATCATTGCCCCATTATCTCCACAAAATTTCATTTTAGGCACATAAAATTTGGCCCCATGTTCTTTAGACATTATATTTAACATTTTTCTAAGTCTTTTATTTGCTGAAACTCCTCCACATACCATTACTTCATCTTTTTGAGTGTGTGAAAGTGCGCGTTCTGTAACTTCAACAAGCATTGCAAATGCTGTTTCTTGTATAGAATAACAAATATCTTCAATTGGAGTTCCTTTTTTAAATTCTCTCAAAGCTGCTGAAAGTAATCCTGAAAATGAAAAATCCATTCCTTTCACAGTGTAGGGTAAATCAATATAACTACCTTTTTGGGATAGTTTTTCAATAATTGGCCCTCCAGGATGGCCCAATCCAGTATTTCTTCCAAATTGATCAAAACAATTTCCAATAGCTATATCTAAAGTTTCCCCAAAAATTCTATATCTTCCACTTTCAAAAGCTATTACTTGACTATTTCCTCCACTAACATATAATGAAACTGGGTTTAAAGCACCAGTATTAAGTTTACCTATTTCAATATGAGCAATACAATGATTTACTCCAATAATTGGCTTATTCAATGTTAAAGCTAAACTTCTTGCAGATGTTGCAACAATTCTTAAAGCAGGGCCTAATCCAGGACCTTGTGAAAATGAGACTAAATCAATGTCATCATAATTTATTGAAGATTCATTAATAACTTTTGAAATTAATTTAGGAATCCATTTAGCATGATGTTCAGCAGCTATTCTAGGATGAATTCCTCCTTCTTCTGGAAATAACTGTTTTCCAGCTTGAAAAATAATATTACCTTTATCATCTACAATTCCAACTCCTGTTTTTTCTGCTGTTCCTTCAATTCCTAAACATATCAATTAAATCACATTATTAGTTTTAATTTTAAAATCATAAATATCTATCTTATATTTTTTTATATTCATATTTTAATGATAACAAATAATATATAAAAAAAAATCTAAAAATATATTAAAAATCTTTTAGGTTTTTATTATGTTAAGTATTAATCAGTGTTACATTGATTTTATAAAAGAGATAATAAATAATGGCAATGAGACATATAAAGATAGCAATCATCATCTAATTGAGAACCTTGGTAATTTTTATTACATAAATGATCCATTAAATTTGAAGTATAGAGCTAAGTATAAAAATATGACTTCAAAAATGATGTTAAATGAAATTCAAGCTGGAAAATATGATATCGAAGGTTCTCCTGTTAAAAGTGATGCATTATATGAATATGTGAAATCATTTGAAGATACTTCTGATAAAGGATTTGTATATACTTATCCAAACCGAATTTTACAACATTTTAATGTTAATCAATTTGACGTGATGAAAAAAAGAATTTTAAACTCCATCGGAAGTAATAGAGCCATAGCTATTACATACGATCCTAAATTAGATCATAATAGAGAAGATATCCCCTGTTTACAATTTATTCAAGCAATTGTAAGAAACGGAGAGCTTACGATACACTGTTTATTTAGATCAAATGACATATACGGAGCATTCTACTCAAATATGTACTTTATAACTTATATAGGTATAAAACTAAAAGAAGAAATAAATAAAGAATTAGTAGGAGAAAAAATAAATTTTGGTGGAATACATTACCATTCCACATCAGGACACATCTATACAACTGATTTAAAATCTGCTAAAAAATTAGTTAAAAAACATTGAGAATTTATAATATTAAGATTTTTGATATAATTAATAATAGAAATTAACTAAAAACTTAATAATAAAATAGAGAAATTCCTTTATATAACACGTAAATATATACAGAAAGATTAATTTTTGAAACAGACAAAAAACTTTTAAAAAAAAATTAATAGGTGATTAAGTGATAAATGGAATAAAAACATATGGATCTGACGAATTACTACAAAAAATGCGTTATATGGAACCAGTATTTATTTGTGTGATTGGAACAACAGAAACATCATTAATTCCAGGAATTTCTGGCGCAGGATCTACACCTGAAATGACAGAATACACGCCCGCATCAGATGTTGAATTAATGGTGCATGGAGATGTAAGATGTATGGATGAAATAGCTAAAACTGTTGTTAATGGACTAGAAGCGCACACACCAGCAACTATCACTAAAGCATGTATTGAATTAACAGACATTCCATTTGTAATAGTAAATGCAGGAAGTAAAATAAATCCAGATATAGAATGTAATATTTTAGGCCATGAATATGGAAGAGATATTAGAACTGGAAAAGGAGTTATTAACCCATTAGAAATTTATGAAAATGGAAAAGAATTAGGATTAAGATTAAATGGATTACATGATTATTTAGTTATTGGAGAAAGTATTGCTGCTGGGACAACTACTGCACTTGGAGTATTAAGAGCATTAGGAATAGATGCTAATAAAAAAGTAAGTGGAAGCATGCCTACTAATCCCCATGATTTAAAAATTAAAACTGTAGAAGAAGGACTTAAAAATGCGGGATTGGATAAAGAAGAAAATATTGACGTTTTTCAAGCTATTGGATCTGTAGGAGACCCTATTCTTCCAGCTATTGCGGGGATTATAATTGGAACACCTGATACTCCAATAATATTAGCTGGAGGGACACAAATGGCAGCAATTTGTGCAATCATAAAAGATATAAATCCTAATTTTGACTTTTCAAGAATTAATATAGCTACAACAATTTATGTTGCTGAAGATGAAACAGCTGATTTAATAAATTTATTAAATCAAATTGATCCTGAAATAACTTTACATGTAGTTAATCCAGAATTTGAAAAATCTGAAGATAATGGTCTTAAACTTTACGTTGATGGATATGTTAAAGAAGGAGCAGGTGCTGGTGGTGCAATTCTTACAGCTTTATTAAAAGGATATTCTCAAGAAACAATAAGAAAAAAAATAGAGAAAGTTTGTAAAAATTAATAATAAAAATACAGACTTAATTATTAGAATATATTTAATATTGAACCCATAAATATTAAAATACCCATTATCCAACAGTAAAACGCGAATATATCTAAGCTTCTTTTTTGAATTAATTCTAAAACCCATTTAATAGCTATATAAGCTGCAATAAAAGCAGCTATAAAACCTAATATAATAGCAGTGAAATTAACATCCATGATAGCGCCAATATCTTTTAATTGAATTAAAAATGCTCCTAAAATAGCCGGAATAGATAATATAAAACTAAATTTAGCTGCAAATTCTTTATCTAAGTTTATTATAAGACCAGCTGCAATAGTTGTACCTGAACGAGAAAGACCAGGTAATATTGCGCATGCTTGACCTAAACCCATAAATAAAGATTCTTTTAAAGAAATATTAGCAAAATCAACTTTTCCACTATTCATTCTTTGTGATATATAAAGAATTGTACCAGTTACAAATAAAAAAAATGCAGGGGCATATAAAGCTCCTCCAAATAATGATTCAATCTGACTATCAAAACAAATTCCAATAATTCCCACAGGAACAGAAGCTAAAATTACATACCAAGATAATCTTTTATAGGGATCCGCGTAAAATCCTTCTTTAAATCTATGTTGTAAAATATCACCAATACTTAACCACCATGCTTTAATCATTCTATAAATATCTGTTTTAAAGAACCATAACACAGCAAGTAAAGAACCTAAATGTAGAAAAACATCAAAACCTAAAGAACTTTGAACCCCTAATAGTCTTTGAATAAAAATTAAATGAGCAGAACTACTGATTGGTAAAAATTCAGTCAAACCTTGAACAATACCAATAATAATTCCCTGAATAATATTCATTTAAACACACCAAAAATCATATATACGTTAACCAATTTAAGGTATCATCTGTTTTATCTTCAACTATATCAAAGAAAGTTTTTTGTAATTTTTCAGTTACAGGTCCTCTTTTACCATGACCGATAATTCTACTGTCAACTGATCTAATGGGAGTAACTTCTGCTGCAGTTCCAGTGAAAAATATTTCATCAGCAAGGTATAATCTTTCTCTGCTAATTTTTTCTATAGATACTTCATATCCTAAAGATTCAGCTAGTTGAATAATAGATTGTCTTGTAATCCCATTTAAGATAGATGAACATAAAGATGTAGTAATAATTTTATCTTCTTCAACTATGAAAATATTTTCTCCAGTTCCTTCAGCAACAAAACCATTGTAATCTAACATTATTGCTTCATCATATCCATGATCAATAGCTTCCATTTTAGCTAATTGAGAATTCATATAATTAGCAGAAGTCTTGGCTAAAACAGGTAAAGTATCAGGTGCTGGTTTTCTCCATGAAGAAACACCAACATTTATACCATTAACCATTCCTTCCTCACCTAAATAAGATCCCCATTCCCATACAGCAATTAAAACATTAACAGGACAATTTAATGGACTTACACCTAATTCACCATAACCTCTATAAACAATTGGACGAATATAACAAGATTTTATATTGTTTACATGAATAAGATCAATTATCGCATCAGAAATTTCAGATTTTGCATATGGAATATTCATTTTATATATTTTTGCAGAGTCAAAAAGACGTTTTATATGCTCTTCAAGTCGAAAAATAGCTGTTCCCTTATCATTATAGTAAGCTCTAATTCCTTCAAAAACACTTGACCCATAATGAACAACATGAGAGAGAGCATGAATTTTAGCATCTTTCCAATCAATAATTTCCCCATCCATCCATATTTTACTTGCAGTATCATCCCAAGCCATTTTTTTCACATCTATTAAATTATTATACTTAATATCTTAGTTTTATATTACATATAAATTTTTACAATTAATAAAAAATATTTAAATGGAAAAAAAATAAATAGATATTTATTAAAAAATAAAGGCTGAAAGAATGGAAGAAAAATTTAAAATAAATAAGCAGTTTTTACAATTTAAAGGAAAAAATGTTATAGTGGTCCTTATAGACCAAAGTAAATATAAAGGAAAATTAATTTCTATAGATAATTATTTTAATATTATACTTGAACAAAATAAAAATTTATTAACTTTAAAAGGTGGGAAAGTAATAGAAATAATATTAGATTAGATAATTTTAATATTCAACTTCAATTCCCAGAATATTCTTTTCACCATTATATACATCAAAAGCTATTTGAGCAGACCCAATTGCCCCAGATTCAGATGAAATAACCATCATTGGATATTTATAATCAAAATATCTATTTAACTCTTTTTTAAAATTAAAAGGTTCTGTTGTAGAACCCAAAGAACCCGTAAGAACAATACCATCAATTTTATTTTCACAAACAGCTATTAAACCAGCTATTTCCATAGCAACAGTCATAATCAAACTATTAACAGCTAAAATTGCTTTTTCATCACCATCATTATAATTTTTATATAAAATTTTTTTCATATCTGAAACTTTACCATTAATTTCAGCTATTTTAACAGCACCAGCATGAGAAAATGCTTCATTAGCTGTAATTCTACCTTCATCAATATTGCGAATCATTTCTAAATCCAGAGGGCCATGAACAATGCCCATAGCACCAACACATGCATCCATAGCACCTTTAATTTTAGAATTTTCAATTAAAATATTAACACTATTGGAACTTAAATCTCCAACAATAAAATTTTTCCAACCAGTTTCCTTAATAGCATTATAACAAACACTAACTTTCTCAGAACTAGCTTGATGAGAATAAGCAGCTCTAAATAAAGGATTTAAAAAATCACAATTTTTATGAAGACCTGGAATTAAAATAGAAGGAATATTTGTTTTCTCAATTTCACTGAAAACACTAGTACCTCCTCCCGTTACCCTACCTGCGCCATTAATAGATAGAATACCTCTATTTTTAACTTTATCAATAGGTAATATCTTATTAATCCCATCACCCATAGCATAAGTAATAGCTATTAATTTAATAGAGTCCAGATCTATTCTTTTTGATAATTCTCTTACAGCAGAAACCATACCTGCTTTAGATTCTTCTCTACCTATCTTAAAAACATCAATAATTTGTTTATCATCAGACATTATACAAAAAGAAATTCCTGTTGTCCCATGATCCATTCCAATAAATACCATGAACAATATATTAAATTACATTGCTTTTATAACTATGTAAAAAAATAAATAAAAATCAATGATCAATTAAACTTAATCATCTTTTTGCAGTCCACAACTTTTTCTAAGTCTTTCTCCAACTATTTCAATGGTTTCCTGATTTTCAGCATCTCTCATTTCTTTTAAATTAGCCCCATCAGTTGCATTTTCTTCAGCCCATTGTTTTTTGAAAGTTCCATCTTGAATTTCTTTTAAAACTTGTTTCATACCATCTTTGGCTTCTTGAGTAATAATTCTATCTCTTCTAGTTAACCCACCATATTCTGCAGTATTACTTACATCATTCCACATTCCAGCAAATCCTTTTTCATATATTAAATCTACAATAAGTTTTACTTCATGACATGTTTCAAAATATGCAATTTCAGGTTGATAACCTGCTTCTACTAAAGTTTGGAATCCAGAATTAATTAATTCCGTAATACCCCCACATAAAACTGCTTGTTCTCCAAATAAATCTGTTTCAGTTTCTTCTTTAAAAGTAGTTTCTAATACACCAGCTTTAGTAAAGCCCGCATTTTTTGCCATTCCTAAAGCTAACTGTAATGCATCCCCAGTTGCATCTTGTTCTACAGCCACTAAACCTGGAATACCAAAACCTTCTTCATAAGTTTTTCTTACCATTGAACCTGGGCCTTTTGGTGCAAACATTACAATATTAACATCTTCATTAGGTTTAATTAAACCAAAATGAATGTTATAACCATGAGAGAATGAAATAGTGTTTCCACTTTCAACATAAGGTGCAATTTGTTCTCTATAAACCTCTTCTTGAATTTCATCAGGAAGTAAAATATGAATAATATCAGCTGCTTTAGCAGCATCTTCAATAGACATTACATTCATACCATCTTCTTTAGCTAAATCCCAAGATTTGCCATTTTCTCTTACTCCAACAATAACATCTGCTCCACTATCCGCAATATTTCTGGATTGGGCTCTTCCTTGACTCCCATATCCAATAACAGCAATAGTTTTACCATCAAGAGAATCTGTTTCGACATCTGCATCATAATACATTTTCATATTAATAATCTCCTTATTAAATTTAAATTAAAATAAAATTTATAAAAAATATAAAAATATAAATATGTTTTTTAATATTAATAAAAGTAACTTAAAATGTAATTAATATCCTCTAGACCAATAAACATAAACTAAATTTTAACATATATAAAATTTAATACTTATACAAGAACTTTAATTATAGATAATTAATGTCACTAAAAGAATATTTTAATGAATCTTTAAAAATATTTCGATATTAATTTATTATAAAATTTTAATTTTTCAATATAATTTTTTTATTACAATATATATTTATTTAAAAAATTTTTAAATTCAGTTAATGTTCTTTCTAAAGAATTCATCCCATAATTATCCTTCTTAATCTCTTCTATACTATCTTGAGACCAAAAAGAAGCACCTAAATTGGATCCAAAAGGTCCTCCACTAACTGGAATAATACCATGAATAATATAATATGTAATAATTTTAATATGGGCAAAATCTTGTCCACCCGTTCTATCCCCACCAACAGCTATACTCATCCCAATTTTACCTCTAAGGAGATTAAAATCAACAGCTTCTAATGCTCTGGTTCTATCCATAATAGCTGCAGATATTGAACTTACACCACCACTTTCTACAGGTGTTGCAAATATTAATCCATCAGCTTCTTGAAGAGCTTCATATATATCATCCATATCATCATTCTGAATACATTTCTTATGTTCTAAACAATAATCACAATGTATACAATGGTTAATATTTTTTCCAGCGCAAGAAAATAATTTAACTTTAAAATTATCTTCTTTTAATTTGTTTAAAGCCTTTTTAGTAACATACGTTGTTGTTTCATTTCTTGGACTTGCGGAAATTGCAAAAATTTTCATCTCTCTCACCTTTTTAATATTATCTAATTTAATAAAAATAAATCTATTATTTAAAATTATTTAAATTTTTAGAAAAAAAATAATATAGATTAAATTAATATAAAATAAAAATTATATGAATATTTAGGGTTAATTATGCGATTTTCAAGAGGCACTGTTAGAAAATATCCTAGACAGTATACAAGAACATTAAAAGATGGTTCAAAAAAGAAATATTCGACAGAACAAGTGCAAGTTACTATTCCTAAACAATCAAATATATTTGATAATGGAGAAGAAGTTTTAATATTGCCTCAAGATGAAGAATCACTATTAGAACAAAATTTTGATCATATTACTCTTGAAATAGCAAATTTTTTACATGTTTATGAAAATAATAAAATTAATAAAAAATATAAAGTTCTAAAAAAAAATTATAATATCTCTCAAAAAAAAATTAAAGAATTAAATCAAGAAAAAGAAAAAAATAATATTTCAGAAAAAAAAACAGCTAATAAAGATAAATTAGATGTTCAAGTTAAATTATTAAATAAAGAATTAAAAACTTATAAAGATATTGTAGAAAAATATGAAAATGAGAATAAAAAAATTATTGAAGAAAATAAAAATCTTATAAAAAATCAAAATAGGGTTAATAATGATATTGATAACACGAATCAGAAATATGAAAATCTTTTAAGTAATTTTAATTCAAATAATGCAAAAAAAGAAGAGACTATTAATAAGTTAAAAAACAAATACAATGAACTTTTAGAGGAAAATAAAAAATTAAATAATAAATATAATAATTTAAAAAATGACTATAATACATTAATTGATTATTATACTACTTTAGAATATTATGTTAAAAAATTAAAAAATAAAAAACTGAAAAATGATTTTATCATAAGTAAATTAAAAGAATATATTTTAAAAGATTAGATATTATCATAATCAGGCTCATTATACCATCTTTTTAATCCTGGTAAAAAACCTGTTGTAATTCCAGTAGCTATTGTTTCATGTAAATCTGGATTTTTTTCCATCATTTCTTTAGATTTTCTAATAATCATTTCATTAAGTGTTATATCTGGCTCTGTAAATTCACCATCTTTAAAACAATCTTTACAATAATCTGAATTTAAACTACCATCTTTATTAGTACCATAATCTGATTTTACAATTGGTCTTCCACATGAATTACAAAATCCCATAATATCACCTAAATAGAATAAAAATATAAAAATTATTCTATTTGTTCATCTTCATCTAAAGTAAGTCTCATATTATCTGGATCCGGAGGAAAATGAGCTAAAAAGTCTTGAGTTGCTCTTCTAACATCTCTTGAACCAATAATATATCTACCTGCAATAATAATATCAGCGCCTTTTTCTAAAGCTTCATCAACATTGTCTGGAGTAATTCCTCCTGCAACAGCAACTAATCCATCGTCAATAATACTTTTAATAGATTTAATATTGCCCCATACAGATAAATCAGTTGTATCTTCACCTTTTTCTGCCAAATAGGTTTCTAAATCCACATTTCTATGTAGTAAAACAATATTTGGTTTTAAATCGTCTGGAAGTGCATTTAATTTATCTTCAAAGTCATTAACATTCATCATGTCAAGAATAGAATAAATTCCTTGTTTTTGAGTCTCATGAATTGCTTTTTTAATAGATTCTAAAGTTCCAAGACCGGAAATAGCTACAGCATCTGCAGTTTCATCTGCAGCCATTTTAATTTCTACTCTACCAACATCTAATGTTTTTAAATCAGCTATAATAAATGCATCAGGACGTAATTTTCTAATTTTTCCAATAACTCCAATACCAAACTTTTTAACGAGTGGTGTTCCTGCTTCAATAAGCACTCTTTCTTTATTAGGAATATCTTTAATAATTGCTTCCATAGCCTCTAAATTATCTAGATCAAGTGCAACTTGTAAATAGGGAGGGGCCCAAAGTTTTTGTACTTTGAATCCCATAATTGGGTGAGTTCCACGATCTTTTTCAGATAAAACTTTATTAATAGATGGATATCCTTCCATTGCTCTTTTAATAGCCAATTTAGTTGCCCCATAATTATATTGGTAAATTTTCCTATAATCTTTAGCAGCAGGATGAATAAATACACTCACATTAATAACAATATCTTCTACTATATCTCTAGGAATATACCCTTCTTCCACGGCATCAGCAACTGCACGACCTACAGCTGTTTGTGCAGGTCCAAAAATTTTACTTGCATCATCCATATGTTCAACAGTTACTTTAGGAATAATTAAAGTAGCTGGTTTAGTCATTAAATTTGGTCTAATAACTGTAGTTAAAGGGGTGTGTCCTACTGAAAGATTAGATAATCCATTTGCAAAAGCTTGACCAGCAGGCCCTTCTTTATCACCAATTATTAAATCAACATGAGCTAATTCATCGCCTTCTCCAATAAGAGCTTCTCCAATATTGTACATAAAGTCCCTCCGTATATTAATACATTAATATTTTTTATATTTTATCATTATTAAATACATATTATTTTAAAATAATCTAAAAAATATAAAATTTAAATAATTATAATATTTAGCAATTGATATTCACAATAACATTAAATAAGTAAATTAAAAAATAATAGAAAAAAAGAATTTATTGGAAATTAATCCTTTTTGAAATATCCTTTGGCAATGGCAATCTTCTAAATGGCATTCCTTCATTTACACTATGAATTTCATCAATTAAATCATCAACTGTCATATCCACTTTTTCACCAGTTTCACGAACAGATACTTTGAAATTACCTGATTCTACTTCATTATCCCCTACTACAAAAACATATGGAATCCACTCAGTGGCAGCATTTCTAATTTTTTTACCTACACTTTCATCCCTATCATCAACATCAACACGAATATTTGCATTAGATATTTTATTTGCAACTTCATTTGCAAATTTTTTATGGGTTTGTTTTACTGTGATCAGTCTCACTTCAATCGGACTTAACCAAACTGGTAACATTGGAGCTTTTTGTTCTAATTCAATCGCTGTTTTCTCAAGTAAACTGCAGATAACTCTTTCAATACTTCCTGTCGGACTACAATGAATAATTACTGGATAATGTTCTTCATTATCTTCTCCAAGATATTTAATATCAAACCTTTTACCACTTTCCACATCAATTTGAACAGTAGGATTTTCAATTGGTCTTCCTAAATAGTCAATAGCTGCAAAATCAATTTTACATGTCCAATAATGTTTTCTTTCTGGTAATATTTCAAGTAAAACTGGTTTATCACATTTTTTAACTATTGAATATATCCATTCTTTATTTTCATCATAAAAATCTTTAGTTGCTCTAAATATTATTTCATAGTTAATTCCTAAATCTACTCCTGTTTGAATACACATATCTGTTTGTTTTGAGAATTCTTCTAAAGAATCAGGTATATTTGCACAAAATGTATGGAAATCTGGCATTGTAAATGATCTTAATCTTTTAAGACCAACTACTTCTCCTTTTTTCTCATATCTAAAACTATATGTAGAAAGTTCATATAATTTAGCTGGTAAATTTTTCCAGGTTAAAAATGAATCAGCCATTACTCTAAATGCACCAAAACAACATGCAAATCTAAGCATTAAATTATTTTTAGTATCTGTTTTATATTGTCTTTCTCCAAACTTAGCTGCATGATCATTAATAGCTTCATTTTCCAAATCATAGAAAATAGGTGTCTCAATTGGCATTGCGCCTTGTTCAACAACTAAATTATAAACATAATCTGAGAGTAAATCGCGAATTAATCTTCCTTTAGGATACCATTTAAGATTTCCAACGTCTGATGCGCTTTCATAATCACATAATTCTTTTTCTCTCATTAATTTAACATGTGGTGGTTCTCCTTCATGAGAAGATCCCTCTCCAAGTTCATATTTAACAAGTTTTTTAAATTGAGAATTTTTAAAATTAAATTCATTAATATCAATTAATTTATCTCTATCAAGAATATACCATGAGGAGGGTTTTTTTTCTTCTTCTTCATTTTCATTAATATCTGCTGTAATAGTTCTAGATAATTCACTTAATGGATGTCCTTTACATGAAATTTCAAATGATTTATACCATCCGAAAGGAACTCTTTTAACATTAAAATTTTCTTCAAGAAGCATTTTTTCAGCATTTTTTAAAATATCAATTGCTGTTTTAGGAGAGCTTAATGAAGAAGATAAATGAGCATAAGGATAAAGAATAATATTTCTAACTTTTAATTGTTTATTTGTTTTTTTAATTTCTTCAACTAAATTTTTAACAATAGCTTCAGAATTTTTCTCGTCATCTTTTTCTACAGCTATAAAAATAACTAAAGATTCATCAAATGATCCTTGTTTTTGTGCCTCCTCAATTTCCTCAGCAACGGGAGTTTTCTTTTTTACATTATAATTTAAATAATCAGAATGAATTAATAAAATTCTCATCTACTCACCAAATAAAATAATTTATAATTTAATTTTATTAATGATATTAAATAAAATATTTGGTTTAAATAAGCATTGATATTGAAAAATACTATCTAAAACATGAATGAAAATACTAATATAATTAAATATACTAAAAGAAAATATTATGAGAATAATTTTAGCAGGGACGGGTAGTGCTGTTGGAAAAACAACAATATCTACCGGAATTATGAAAGCATTAAGTGAAAAATATAAAGTACAACCATTTAAAGTCGGTCCTGATTATATTGATCCATCTTATCATACTTTAGCATGTAACACCCCTTCACGTAATCTTGATTCTTTTTTTATGACACCGGGACAAATTAGAGATTCTTATCTTAAAGCTATGACAAATAAAGATATAGCAATTATTGAAGGTGTAAGAGGATTATATGAAGGAATAGATTCTGTTAATGACATAGGAAGTACTGCTTCAATAGCCAAATCATTAAAAGCCCCTGTTATTTTAATTATCAATTCAAAAAGTATTGTTAGAAGTGCTGCAGCTATTGTTTTAGGATTTAAACAAATAGATCCTGAAATTAACATTGCAGGAGTTATTTTAAATAAAGTTAAAAATCAAAAACATTATCTTAAAACAAAACGCTCAATAGAAGAAATAACGGGTGTTGAAGTTATTGGAGGAATAAAACGTGATGATAAAATAGCTATTGAACAAAGACATCTAGGTTTAATTCCTACTTTTGAATCAAAAAGCTCATTAAAACAGATTGATTCCTGGTGTAAATTAATAGAAAACTCTATAGATTTAGATAGATTAGTTGAAATAGCTAAAAATGCTCCTAAAATTAATTCAAATTTAGAACCTATTTGGATAAAAGGAAATAAAGAAAAAGTAAAAATAGGTGTTGCGTTTGATGAAGTTTTTAACTTCTATTATAAAGAAAATATAGAAGCTATCGAAGCTAACAACGCTAAAATTAAATATTTTTCTCCATTAAAAGATGAAAATCTTCCTGATGTTGATGGATTATATATTGGCGGAGGATATCCCGAATTATTTACAAAAGAACTTACATCAAATAAAAAAATGTTAAAAGATATTAAACAATTTCATGATGATAAAAGAACAATATTTGCAGAATGTGGCGGATTAATATATTTAACTAATTCTATTAATAACAAAAAAATGGTTAATATATATCCTTATAGTTCTAATTTAACTGATAAAGTTCAAGCTCTTAAATATACAATAAGCGAAGTTCAAAAAGATAATATAATTTCTAAAAAAGGAGATATTATTAATGGACATGAATTCCATTATTCTAAAGTTAATGTAAATAAACTTCAAAATAAATTAGCTTTTAAAGTTAATAGAGGAACAGGTTCTTATAAAAATCAAGATGGATTCATATCAAATAATACGCTTGCTAGCTATATACATACACATGTAGCCGCAATGCCAAAATTTGGTGAAAGATTTGTTATTTCAGCAAAAGAAAATGGTGAATAAATTGAATTTTAGAAAAATTGATTTTTTTTCTCCATGGATTATAGCTATTTGTATTTTAATATTTTTAGCAATGGGATATATTGGATCATTTAATTATAGATTTGAATACCCTTTAAATATACAAACAATATTAACAGTCATCTTTGGAGTTATTATCTTAATAATAGGTAGTTTGATTATAAAATATAAAATCAAAATAGAGAATAAAAATAAAATTAAAATCTCATTTTTGTCTGAAAAATTACTATTAAGTTTAACATTAATTGCTATTATCTTACAATGTGTTAATTTAATATTAATTGGTGGAATTCCTTTATTTAATAGTGTGTTAAAATCTAATGCAACAACAATTATATGGAGAATTTCATATTTAATATTTTTACCCTCACTTAATATTTTACTAGCTAAATATTATAAAAAAAAATATTTATTTTTAGTTTTAATAGGTAGTATTGTTTATATTCTTAATGGATATCGAACTTCAGTAATAGGTGTTCTTGGATCTGCTTTTATAACACTCTATTATATTAAAAAAATTTCAAGAAAGCTTGGAATTATATTTATAGTATCAATTGTTGTCGGAGGAATATGCATAGGATATATTGCATCACAATCAATTTTAAATCAACATTGGATGCTAAATCCTTTAGAATTAGTATTCTATAGAGCGGGTTTTACCTTAGAGGTATTTCAAAGAATTTTGCATTTAGCAGGAACAACACATGGACATATTTTATCAATGATATTCTCTTCAGGTAGCCCTAGAACTTTTATTGGAAATTATGTTTTAACAGATAATGTTTGTCTAACATCAACATTATTTGGACCTGTTTATCTTGATTTTGGAATAATAGGCCTTATTATCCAAATGTTATTTTTAGGAGCATTCTTAAAATTATTAAATAAAACAGCTAAAGTAGAAAAAGGAATATTTATTGGAATTTATTCTATAATTCTTATTCATACTTTAATTTGGATTGAAACAGGCCCAACAGATATTATGATTTGGATATTTTTTATATTAGGTTTGATTTTAATTTGTTTAAATTATAAAAATATAAAAAAAGTTTAGATTAAAATTAAAATAATTAAAATAATTAAAGAAACAAAGAAAACAAATGTTCCTCTAATGATAAAATATCTATTTCTTTGAGCAAAGAAATAAGTAAATCCATAGGAGAGTATTAATGCAAAGAAAAGCTCAACTATACCTCCTATCGCACTAGGGGATTTTAATATATTTCCAATAACATATGAAATAAAATAGCTGATCAAAACAACGAGAAGAATCAAAACAAGAGGATTTCCTAAATAAGGTTTAATAAGAGTTAAAATAGTTTTTATTGGAGCTTTATTTCTATCTAAATTAATATTTATATTATTTAAAGAACCATTATTATTTTTTTTAAATTTAGAAAAAATACCTTCATTTACTTGTTCATACTCAATTTGTCTATATAAATTATTTTGTCCGCTAAAATAAAGATCACTACCACTATTTTGCATTAAATACTCCATATCACGAGCATCATAATCATATTCTGCATAATCATCGTCTATAACATTTGATCCAAGACCTTTATCATGATAATTCTCAATTATTTCAACTTCAACTTCCTCTTCATGATTTTGATATTTATGAGCAAGTTCAAGTAAACCCTTTCTATCAACTAATTTAATATTTTTTCTAATAGCATAATTAGTAGCTTGTTCTGAAAAAAAAGATGATGTAACAATCATGACCTTAGACGCTTTAATATTCTCAGATATTGATTCCATATTCTTTAATAAATCAATTCCAACATAAGAATCTTTATTATAATTATTACATGCAACAACAACACCAAAATCTCCAACAGTAGTAGGTAAAACAGCATAAATATCAATAACATCTATAGAAGTTTTAAAATTTTTATAAACTTTAAAACCAGACTCCTCCATAACTTTAGAAATAAAATTAATTAGTTGTTGTTTTTCCAAATTTTCCACCTTAAAGAATGTTATTAATATAAATATATATAAAATAATTATTATTAAAGTTTATGAAATTGAAAATATATTTTAATTCTTAAAAACAAAAATCAATGTATGAAAGCACTGATAAGTAATGATGATGGGATAAATGCAACAGGTATTTTATATGCAAAAAAAGCAGTGGAAAATTTATGTGATACTACTGTAGTAGCTCCAGAAATTCAACAAAGTGGAATTGGACATGCTCTAACATTATACGATCCACTAAGAGTAAATCAAGTAACATTAAAAGATGGTAGTAAAGGTTATAGCGTTAATGGAACTCCAACAGATGCAGTTACAATAGGATTATTTGAAATAATGGAAGAAAAACCTGACATTATGATATCTGGAATAAATACAGGGTTTAACATAGGGAAATCAGAGTTAACAACTTCTGGAACAATAGGGGCCGCCATAGAATCTGCAAGTTTCAATATTCCTACACTGGCCGTTTCACAAACAGTAAGTAAAAACGATATTAAATTTGAAAATGGAGAGATTGATGTAGATTTTAACTTTGCAAAAAAAATGATTAATAAATTAGCAAAAATAATTCTTAAAAAAGGAATGCCTGAAGGTGCAGATTTACTAAATTTAAATATACCTGAAAATCCTGTAAACGAAGAATTCGAAGTTGTAAGTCTTGGAGAGAGAATGTATATGCCTAAAATCCAAACACGTCTTGACCCTCGTGGAAAACCTTACTACTGGATTGGAGGAAATCAATGCGAATTTAAAGAAAAAGGAACTGATGGTTACAGTTTATTAAAAGAAAATAAAACCACCTTGACTCCATTAAAATTAGATCAAACAGGGGATAAAGAACTCCTAAAAAAATGGTTAAATTAATTTAAGGTCTGAAAGTATTTTATCTCTTTCTCTTCTCAATTCATTAAGTTTATTTTCATCATTACATCCATTATTTTCAAGATATGCAAGAGTTCTTGTAATTGCTTCTAAATTAGTTTCTAATTGATTAACAGCCATAAAAAGTACACCAATTTTATAGATAAGAAAAAATTAAAAAAATAAAAATATTAGAACTAAATTAATTTTTTAAAGCTAATTTAATATCTTCAGCTTTTACAGTTTTTCTACCTGCATGACGTGCAAATTCAACAGATTTTGAAGCTATTTTTTCACCATAGTCTTCTAATGCTTCAGCTAATGCTTCTTTAGCATTATCAGAAACTCTTTGAGCTCCAGCATTTTTTAATATACGACCAACAGGTGCGATTGGTAATTCACTCATATATAATAACCTCCTTTATAAATTTGTAAATAAGAATATATTCTTTATAATATTTAAATATAATGGTTTAAAATTCTTTAATTTTTAATATAATAGATATTAAAAATAAAAACAATTAAAAAAATAATATAGAAACCTTTAATATATAATAAAAAGAAAATATGTTTTTCTTAAAAGATTAGGTAATGATAAAATGAAAAATTTATTATCAGTTTGTGATATACAAAAAGACGTGAAAAATATTCTAGAGTTAGCTGAAAAAATAAAAGCTAATGAAATTGAAGATCAACCATTAAAAGGTAAAACATTAGCTATGATATTCCAAAAAGCCTCAACAAGAACGAGAGTATCATTTGATGTTGGAATGTATCAATTAGGTGGAAGAGCATTATTTTTATCATCAAACGATTTGCAAATGGGAAGAGGAGAATCTATATCTGACACCGCTAAAGTTTTAAGTCGATTTGTAGACGGAATAATGATTAGAGCAATAGAACATAGTGATGTAGAAGAATTAGCTAAACATTCCGATGTTCCAGTAATAAGTGGCTTAACAAATTTAGAACATCCATGCCAAGTATTAGCAGACATGCTAACAATTAAAGAACATTTAGGGGGATTTAAAGGTAAAAAACTATGTTTTGTTGGTGACTGTAATAACGTAAGTAACTCACTACTTTTAATTTGTCCAATGTTAGAAATAGATATAACCATAGTAGGACCTGAAAAATACAAACCAAACAAACAAATTATGGATAAAGCTGAAAAAATAGCTTCAAAAAATAATTCACAAATAACAATAACATCTAATCTTAATGAAGCTATTAATAATGCTGATATAGTATACACAGACGTTTGGGTTAGTATGGGCGATGAAAAAGAATCATCACAAAGATTAAAAGATTTTCTACCCTATCAAGTTAACAAAACTTTAATGAAGAAAGCTAAAAAAAATGCAATATTTATGCATTGTCTTCCAGCTATTAGAGGAGAAGAAGTAACATCCGATGTTATTGATGGACCACAATCAGTAGTATTTGATGAAGCTGAAAATAGACTTCATGCACAAAAAGCAATTTTATATTACTATTTAAAATAAATATATCTTCCTATTTTTTATATTATAATAGAAAAAATTACTTGTTTTTAATTTAATAAATTTAAAAAAATAGTTTAAAAGAAAAAAAATTAGAAAAAAAAATTTTTAAATCTATTTACCCATATCTTCAAGAGCTGCACTAATTTGTGCCATAATTTGATCTGTTTTAAAGTGTTGTTGATCCATAGCACCAGATGGGCATGCACCTACACATGTTCCACATCCTTTACATAATGCAACATTAATTTCTGCATGACTGTTACCTTCATCTCCAACAATGGAAATAGCACTAAATGGACATAATTCAACACAAACTTCACAAGCACCACATACTAAGTCATCAGAACGTGCGACAATAGGTTCAATTTCTACTTCTCCTTTAGACATTGGAATAGCTGCTCTTGATGCTGCAGCTGAACCTTGTGCTACAGAGTCAGGAATATCTTTAGGGCCTTGTGCAACCCCAGCAACATAAACACCATCAGTCAAAGTATCAACAGGTCTGAGTTTAGGGTGAGCTTCCATATAGAATCCATCTGAAGATCTTGAAATACCTAATGTTTGTCTGAGTTCTTCTGAACCTTCTGGATTTTCAAGTCCTACACTTAAAACAACTAAATCATAAGTGTATTCTGTTACTTTTCCCATTAAAGTATCTTCAGATCTTATAGTTAAAGTTAAATCATCATTTTCAATAATTTGAGCAGGTTTTCCTCTTAAGAATCCAATACCATATTTTTCTTGGGAAGTTTTGTAGAATTCTTCAAATCCTTTACCAAATGCACGAATATCCATATAATAACATGTTACTTCAGTATCAGGTTCATGATCAACACATAATTGTGCATTTTTCATAGAATACATACAACATACTCTAGAACAATATGGTTTTCCAATTTGTTCATC
Source organism: uncultured Methanobrevibacter sp. (assembly GCA_947628455.1). Taxonomy (GTDB): domain Archaea; phylum Methanobacteriota; class Methanobacteria; order Methanobacteriales; family Methanobacteriaceae; genus Methanocatella. The sequence goes on along the minus strand of CANQZY010000001.1, from coordinate 139,617 downwards.
TCTTGAACCAACACAATGGATAAATGCAATACGTTTAGGTGTTTCACCATCAGACGGTTTAATTACATGACCTTCAGTAGGACCTGATGCATTAATCATTCTTTCAATTTCCATTGCGGTAATTACATTAGCGTAACGACCATATCCATATTGATAGATATCAGATGGATCATAAGGATCATATCCGGTGGCTGCAATAATTGTACCGACTTCTAATTTGATATTTTCTGGTTCTTGTTGATGATCAATTGCTCCACGTTCACAAATTTGATCACAAAGCATGCATTCAATACAATAATTTTTATCAATAGTTGCACATAATGGTACAGCCTGAGGGAACGGAATGTAAGCAGCTTTTACCATACCAATACCTTCATCATAGTAATTAGGTATTTCAATAGGGCAAACTTCTACACAAGATCCGCATCCTACACAAAGATCTTCTACAACATATCTTGCCTTTTTCTCTACATCTACAGTGAAGTTACCAATATATCCATCAACATTTTTTACTTCGGCATAAGTAATTAATTCAATATTTTCATGTTTTGCAGTATCTACCATTTTAGGTGCTAAAATACACATTGAACAGTCAAGAGTTGGAAAAGTTTTATCCAATTGACCCATTCTTCCACCAATAGTAGGATTTTTTTCTACCATATATGTTTGGAATCCCATATCTCCTAAATCTAATGCTGATTGAATACCAGTTACTCCCCCACCAATGACAAGAGCTTTGTTGTCTACTCCTACTTTTGTTGCGTCAAGAGGTTCTAATAATCTTGCTTTAGCCACTGCCATACGTGTTAAATCTTTAGCTTTTTCAGTAGCTTCTTCTGGTTCAGCCATATGCACCCAAGAATCTTGTTCTCTTAGATTAGCAAATTCAAATAAAAATTTGTTTAATCCTGCTTCTTCAACACATCGACGAAATGTGGGTTCGTGAAGACGAGGAGAACAAGCTGCTACAACAATTCTATTTAGGTTATGTTCTTTAATGTCTTCTTGTATTAATAATTGACCTGGGTCAGAACACATGTATTTATAATCTTTAGCTAAAACGACACCAGGAAGTGTCTTTGCATATTCTGCAACTTCAGGACAGTTAATGACTCCACCGATATTTACACCACAGTGACAGACATAAACTCCTATCCTCAATTCTTCGTTATTATCTCTTTTTTTTTCTGCCATTAAAATTCACCTTGTACAAGTATAGGACATAATCTAAATATTTTATATAAAAAAAAGAATTTTATTAATTAAAATATTAGACTATTAAATATGTAATAAGTCCACATTTATAAATATTTCTATAAAAAAACGTTGAGTAAACTATATATAACATGATAAATTTATAATTCAAAAATTTAATTTTTTAGGGTATATAATTAATTTATAAAATTAAATTAAATTTATGATGATTGGAAGAGTTATTAAAGATAATAATGTATTAGTTAATATACAATCAGAAGTCAAATGATAATCTAATTTATATGTAATAGTTAAAAGTAAAGATAACATTCCTGACGGCATTGCAGCTTCAATAATACTTATTGTATATTCAAGTCCTGATAAATGTAGAAAAGACACAATTATAAAAGCTATTAACGGGAAAATTCCAAGTTTCATAATTGATGTAAAAATTGCTATATTATGACTTCTTTTAATTCTTTTTAAATTAATTGAAAGACCAAGAGAAATCATGATAATTGGAATAGCTCCATTTCCAAGATAATTAACAACATTGTCAATAACTGGACCAATATGAATATTTAAAGAGTTAAGAGTCAAACCTAAAATAACAGCCCATAATGGTGGAAATAATAACATTTTTCTAAGAGCTGTTTTAATTGTGCCTCCAAACTTAAGAATAAGAATAAATGAAAGTATTAGGAATATGCATAAAGTAGCTAAATCACAGAATATAGCTCTTAAAAATCCAGATTGACCAAATATACCTAAATTCACAGGATATCCCATAAATGCAGTATTAGCTATCATTATTGATACAATAATACTCCAAATTTTCTTATTATCTATATTAAATCTTTTTAAAATAAAATAAGATATAAAACCTGAAATAAAAGAGGATATTAAAATAACAAAAGGCAAAATCCCTAATTTTGGTATTAAACTTAAATCAGCAGAATATAATGCTGAAAAAATCATGCACGGCATTAAAATATTCATTACTAATTTATTTAAAGGAAGAATGTCTTTTTCTGTTAAAAAATCAATTTTTTTTAAGAAATAACCTAAACTTATCATTATAACAATAGATAAAATAGTAATTTCAATTACATTCATTATAAATAATATTACCAGTTGAATATTATAAATTTTATTTAAATTTAAGCTTTTTTAATTCCTAAACAAAACAATATTATAATTATATCAATATTAAACGAAATATTTATATACAATATCAAACTTAAATAGTAATGTTATATGGTTCCGTGGTCTAGGGGTATGATACCTCCCTTACAAGGAGGGGATCACGAGTTCAAATCTCGTCGGAACCACTAATTTTTTTTTAATTAATTTATTTTAGATATTTTAAATAAGACGCCATGATTTTTTTAATTAAATTTAGATATTTTAATATATTGGTAATAAATTAAATCAAAAAATTGATAATAAACTTATTATTAATAATTACATTGTAGAACTTTTTTCTGTTAAATTAAAAAAGTGATTAAATGGTTATAAAAATAGGAATTATTAAAAGTGGAAATATTGGTACTTCACCAGTGATTGATTTAATTTTAGATGAAAGAGCTGATAGGCCAAATATTGATGTTAGACTTGTAGGATCTGGGGCAAAAATGAATCCTGAACAAATTGAAGAAGTTGTTCCTAAAATTAAAGATTTTGCACCTGATTTTTGTATATTTATAAGTCCTAATCCTGGAGCGCCAGGACCTGCAAGAGCTAGAGAACTATTATCTGAAGAAAAAACACCTGCTATTATTATAGGAGATGCTCCAGGTTTATCTAAAAAAGATGAAATGGATGAACAAGGATTAGGTTATATTATTATAAAAGCTGATCCGATGATTGGGGCTAGAAGAGAACTATTAGATCCTACTGAAATGGCTTCATTTAATTCTGATATTATTAAAGTTTTATCAGCTACTGGAGCTTATAGACTAATACAACATACAATTGGTCAGATAATAGCAGATATTGAAGATGGTAAAGAAATTAAATTACCTAAATTAGTTATTACCGGTGAAAAAGCTGTTCAAGCAGGTAATTTTAAAAATCCATACGCAAAAGCAAAAGCTTTAGCAGCCTATGAAATGGCATCTGCAGTAGCTAATTTAGATACAAAAGGTTGTTTCATGTTACAAGATCACCAGCAATACATACCAATTATTGCAGCAGCACACGAGATGGCATCTGCAGCAGCTAAGTTAGCAACAGAAGCAAGAGAGATAGAAAAATCCAATGATAGCGTCTGTAGAACACCTCATATGAGTGATGGTTGTATTGGAAACAAATGTAATTTACTAGATAAACCATCTAAAATTTAATAACTAATTTTTTTTTAATTTTTTAAAATAAAAACTGTAAAATTTAATTTAAAGAATTCCTTTTGTAGTAGGAAGATCTGTTCTTTCAATTTTGATAGCTTCTTTTAAAGATTTAGCAAATGCTTTAAATAAAGCTTCTGCTTTGTGATGATCATTAAATCCTTCAACTTTTCCATATATATTAATTTTAGCAGAATTTGCAAATGATTCAAAAAAATGTAAAATAACATCTGCAGTCATATCTCCTATTTTAGGATTTTTAAATGAGCATTTCATATTACAATAGCTGCGTCCACTAATATCGACTGCAACAGTAGCAACTGATTCATCCATAGGGACTATTGCATTGGCCATTCTGTTAATCCCTTTTTTATCCCCAATAGCTAAATTAAAAGCTTCTCCTAATAATATTCCAATATCTTCTACTGTATGGTGATCATCAATTTCAATGTCTCCTTTAGCTTCTATTTCTAGATCTATAAGTGAATGTTTTGAAAATGATTCTAGCATGTGTTTAAAGAAATTAACATCAGTTTGGATTTTATATTTTCCATTTCCATCTAAATTCATTTTTATATAAATTTGTGTTTCTGAAGTATTTCTTGAAGTTTCAGTGACTCTTGTCATTTTTATTCCTCTGGAGCATTTCTTATTATAGTAATACAATCAACAGGACATTCCATTGCACAGAGTGTGCATACATGACAATATCTTAAATCTAATATATGTGCAACATTAGTTATTTTCCATATTTTAGCTGCTTTAGGACAAATATCATAACAATTCCCACAAGCAATGCATTTAGTTTCATCTACATCAATTTTTAAAATAGTTATACCCCCATATTAGTTATAATTTTAAAGTAGCTACAGACATTGCTTTAAATGCAATATATACTTCTTTTCCTATGTTTAAATCTAGTTCTTTTTCAGCAGATATTGTGATATCAGAATAGACAAACACTCCACCAATATCTATTTTAACTCTTATAATTTCGCCTTTTAATTTTATCTCTACTATTTTACCTTTAAGAATATTTCTAATACTTGAAGTTTGTGCTTTAAGCATTATGAAAATATTATCATAACTAATAAGAATTAATAATTTATCTCCAATCCTATAATTTTTGTTTAAAGGTGCTTTAATAATATTGTCTTTTATTTGTATATTCATTATTCCTTTAGACTCATCAATATCTTTAACAATTACTTCTAGTTCATTAACATCATTATGAAGTTCCATTATTGCATTAATTTTTTTACATTCTTTTAATATTGAAAAACCTTCATCAGTAAGTGATGTTCCTCCACCACCACCTTTTCCTCCTTTTTTTGTGCTTACAATTTTGATGTTTAGATTATTCTCAATTTTATCAATATAGTTTAATGCAGTTCTATATGAAACATTAATAGCTTTCGCTGCATGAGTGATGGAACCTGTCTCTAAAATACTCTGTAGAAGATTAAATTTTTTTTTATCAAGCCAAAAAAAGTTATCTCCAATATTAATTTTATATTCCACTCCTGCTTTAACATCCGTCATTTTATATTCACCATGATCTAATTAGACAATATTCTATTATTTTAATTTTTAAATATAAAAAAGAGTAGTATTAATAATTTTTATAAAAAATATTTTAAGATTTCATTTTTGAACATTTTGATTCTATTTTTTCTATAATGTCTAAAATTTTATTTATAATGCCTGAAAATCCTTTAAATTTAGAGGAATACTCTCTTAAAGCTATTATATCCCCTTTAGTGAAAAATCTAAATAAGATTAAAGAAACAAGATAAATTATAGGACAACATATAATACCAATAAATAAACCTATAATGGATTTTGGGATAATAAGAGCAATAACACTCATTAAAATAGAAGCACTTATCATTTTAAATATTGGTGTCCATTGAGGTCTAGTATCCGTTAATTTAAATGCAAAAAACATTACTGGAATCATCATAGCTAAACATGCTAATGTAGTTGCAAGTGCTCCACCTGCAATACCCATGATTGGAACCAACCACCAATTTAAAACTAAACAAAAAATGGCTCCAAGAACTAAAATATACATTGGAATTCTTGGATTTCCAATACCTTGAATAATACTTGTTGAAATCGAAAATATTGAATAAAAAGTCATTCCAATTGATAAAATAGCTAATGCAGAAGCACCAGCAACATAGGAAGGATTAGTAAAGTATAGTAATTTTAAAATTGGAATTGAAAAAGCAGCTATTCCAACACACATAGGAATAACAAATAACAAGGAGAATTTATAAGATTCATTAACATATTTTCCTAAACTTTTCTTATTTCCAGAGCTAAATGCTTCAGAAGAAGCTGGAAGAATAGTAGTAGCTATTGAAATAGAAATAATTAAAGGTAATCTAGAGATTGGATCAGCCGCTGCAAAAAATCCAATTGCTTCTGTTGTTAAAAAAGCACCCATAACTAAAGTACAAATATTATAAATGCCCATTTCAGCAATAGCTGTAATAATAACTGGAATAGCAAATTTAACAAGAACACCCGCTAATTTAAGTTCTTCTTTAATTGACATTTTAAAATTATCATTTTCTTTAGGCATATATTTATACATATGGAACTTGAAAATGTAAACAGCTACTACTGCAGATAAGGCAAATCCTAAAACAGTACCCCAAAGAGCTCCAACAACTGAAAAACCTATGAGAACAAAACCAACCGAAAATAAAATCATAAAAAGCTGTTCAACTGCACGAGTATAAAGAATATACTCCATTTTATAAACACCCTGAAATGCTCCTCTAAAAGCTCCAACAATAACACTAAAAGGAGTAATAAAACCTACAATCTGTAGAGGAATTAAAGTTTCAGGTTTATGTAAATATTCATAAGCTAACCATGGAGCAGCCACTACAACCATAATAACGCCAAAGAAACATCCTAAAAAAAACATTATTTTCAGTGAAGTAAAAATAGTTTGACGAGCAAGATCTTTTTGATCTGTAGCTTCATACTCAGCAACATATTTAGCTATTGCAGGCGGAAGTCCCCCCGCAGATAAAGTCTGAAATATACCTTGGAATGGTAAAGTAATACCTAAAACACCATAAAGTGCCGGTCCAAGTAAAGAAGCCATTAAAAAACGATAGATATATCCTCCTAAACGAAAAATAATATTTCCAAGAAATATTATAAAACTACCGCGAATTAATTTATTTCCCATAGTCATCATCCATTTAAAAAAAATAGATTTATATTATAATTAACTAAAATTTACTATATAAAATTAATTATTATAAAAAAAATCATATTTTTATAATTATATGATTAATTTAATTATTTTCATATAAAAATAATAAAATCCCGATATTTATAGTCTTTTTCTAATTGAATCAGCATGGGAATATAAGCCTTCATATTCTGCAATTGTAATACAAGTTTTTGATAAATTTTCAATACCATCTTTTGAAATTTTTTGTACAGTTGGTTTTTTAATAAAAGACTCTGTTGATAGTCCTGAATACATTTTCGCTCCACCACCCGTAGGAAGCACATGATTTGTTCCCGAACCATAATCACCACATGGTACAGGAGAGTAGTTACCTAAAAATATAGAACCTGCATTATTAATTTTAGATAATACTTTTTCATCATTTTGCGTTATTATTTGTAAATGTTCAGGAGCATATTTATTAGTTACTTCAATAGCTTCATCAAAATTATTACAAAGAATAATTTTACCCGATTTTTCTAAAGCTTTCATAATAATATCTTTTCTTTTAGCATGTTTGATTAATTTATTAATAGATTCAAGTGTATTAAAAGCTAAATTTTCATTATCTGTTACAATAAAACAAGATGCTTTAGGATCATGTTCTGCTTGGGCTAAAATATCGCTAGCTATATATTCAGGTATTGCAGTTTCATCAGCTAATATTAAAACTTCAGATGGTCCTGCTGGAAAATCAATATCTGTTCTACCATAAACTAATTTTTTAGCAGCAGTAACAAAAATATTACCCGGACCTACTATTTTTTCAACTTTAGGAACACTTTCTGTTCCATAAGCCATTGCTGCAATAGCCTGTGCTCCCCCAACTTTATATATTTCATCAATCCCCGATAAATCTGCTGCAATTAAAATAGCATTATTAATTTCAGGTGGTGAACAAGCAATTATCTTTTCAACACCCGCTATCTTTGCAGGAATAGCAGCCATTAAAATAGAAGATGGATAAATGGCTTTTCCTCCTGGAATATAACATCCCACAGAATTTATAGGCCTTATAATTTGTCCTGCTTTAACTCCAGGATTTATTTCTATTTCCCATTCTTTAGGCATTTGTCTTGAATGAAATTTTCGAATATTATTCGCTGAAGATTTTAAAGCATTTAATAATTCCTTATCAATACTTTCGTAAGCATTTTTAATTTCTTCATCAGTTACTTTTAATGTGTTAACATCTATATTATCAAACTTTTTAGTATATTTTTTAATTGCTTTATCACCATTTTTAGCTACATCAGATATTATATCAGAAACTATTGGAACTACCGAATTAACATCATTTTCTGAACGTTTTACAACTTTATCAATATCAATATCATCATATCTTAAAAGTTCCATGATTATTCACTACCTTAAAACTGCTCCAGTATCTGCAGAAGTTACAAGTTTCCTATATAACGCTAACCATCCATTAACATCTTTTTGTGGTATTTTCCTTTCTTTAATTCTTTTAGCTATTTCTTCATCAGTTAAATCAACATTAATGGATCTGTTTTCAATATCTATTTCAATAATATCCCCATCTTCAATTGCGCCTATAGGACCATCAGCCATTGCTTCTGGAGATATATGTCCAATACATGGCCCTCTAGTTCCCCCTGAAAATCTTCCATCAGTTATAAGACCTACATTTTTAATTTCCATTCCTACAATAGCAGATGTTGGATTGAGCATTTCCCTCATTCCAGGACCTCCTTTAGGTCCTTCATAAGTAATTACAATAATATCTCCTTCATTAATTTTATGATTAAATATTGCTTGTGTAACCTCTTCTTCTGATGTGAATACTTTTGCAGGACCTTTAAGATGCATTAATTCTTGTGCAACAGCACCTTTTTTAACTACAGAACCATTAGGAGCAATATTACCTTTTAAAATTGCAATTCCTCCATCAAAATGAATAGGATCATCTAAAGGACGAATAACATTAGAATTTTTAACTTTAACATCCGCAATATTTTCTCCAATAGTCTTTCCATTAACAGTTAATTGATCGCGATCTATTTTATCTCCTAAATTTTTTAATACTGCAGGTATTCCACCAGCTAAATGTAGATCCATCATTGTATTCTCACCTGCAGGAGAAATTAAAGTTATATGAGGCACATTTTTACTAACTTCATCAAATAAATCTAAATCTACATTAACATTTTCTAATTCATTAGCTAAAGCTGGAATATGAAGTGCCGTATTAGTTGAACCTCCTAATGCCATATCAACAGCGATGGCATTATTAAATGATTTTTGTGTTAAAATATCTGATGGTTTTAAATCCTCATCGATCATTTCTACTATACGTTTACCAGATGCATAGGCCAATTGTTTATTAGCTATATCATTCGCATGAGTAGTTGCACATAATGGAAACGATAATCCTAAAGTTTCAGTTATACAAGCCATTGTATTTGCTGTGAATAATCCTGAACAACTACCTGCTCCAGGACAAGCGCGCCTTTCTATCTCATCAACTTCTTTCTCTGTAATTTTTCCAACAGATAATTCCCCTACAGCTTCATAAACACTAATTAAATCAATATTTTTATCATTATAACGACCAACTTCCATTGGACCTCCAGTAACAACAATAGTTGGAACATTAACTCTAAAAGCACCCATAAGCATTCCTGGAACTACCTTATCACAACTTGGTATGAGAACTAAACCATCAAATGCATGTCCATTAGCCATGCTCTCAACAGTTGCAGCAATTAATTCTCTTGATGGAAGTGAATATTTCATGCCTTCATGATTCATACTTATTCCATCACAAATAGCCATTGTATCGAATTCAAATGGAATCCCTCCAGCATCACTAATACCTTGTTTAACATCTTCAACAAGTTCTCTTAAATGTATATGTCCTGGCACAATATCTGTAAAACTATTGGCTATTCCAATAAAAGGTTTTTTAAAATCATCATCATCAAGACCACATGCTCTTAATAAAGATCTATGAGGTGCTTTTTGAATTCCTTTTTTAATATTATCACTTTTCATTTAATCACACAAAAAAATTAATCATTATATATTTTATATGTAATAATATAATAATAATATAATGGATTAATTATATTAATTTTTAAGAAAAAAATTAATAAATGTTAAACTTTAAATTATTTCATAAAATTAATTCAAAATTTAAACATTAAAATATATGAGTTGACTAATCATGGAAGAAAATATAATATACATTGGAAATAAACCAGTAATGAACTATGTATTAGCAGTTGTAACACAAATTAATAATGGAAATGAAAACGTCTATCTAAAAGCAAGAGGTAAAGCTATTAGTAGAGCTGTTGATGTTGCAGAAATTGTTAGAAATAGATTCATACCAGAATGTGAAATAGATGAAATTAAAACAAATACAGAAGAGATTAAAAACAATGATGGTATGACAACTAATGTTTCTACCATAGAAATATATCTTAAAAAGGAATAAAAATTCCTTTAACTTTTTTTTAAATATGGATAAAAATTATTTTAATATTAAATTTTATACTTGATAATATCAAATAACAATAATTATCAATTAACAAATTCTTTTTAATATATTTTTATTAAACAAATATGTTGATAATTTTATATTAGATGTTCCTTCACCGCATGCTCTTGTTTTTCCTTTTAAAATAGCTTTTAAAACGGAATCAATATCTTTTTCACAATCAATCTCTGTATAACAATCACCAACAAATTTATAATAATGTGCATCGCTTGATCCTAAAAAAGGTATATTATACTTTTTTGATAGTTTTGATGCTTTATTATTACAATACCCCATGATAAATCTTGCATTTTTAGTTTCTATTGCATCAAAATCTAATTTCTCATTAGTTTTATGTAAAAGTCCATGTCTATAAAAACAAAAAGGATGTGGAATAATAGCAATACCATTATTATCATGTATTAAATCAATAGTTTCTTGAGGTGGTAAACCTTGAGGAATATGTTCTTCACATCCAAATCCCAGAATATGACCATCACGAGAAGATATTTCAATAGAAGGTATAATCAATACATTATCTTGCTTTAAATTTCTAGCATATTTATTACCTTCAACAGTGTTATGATCACTAATAGCAATAATATCAATATTCCTTTTATTTGCCATATCTAATATATCAGTTATTTTACTACAACTATCTTGAGAAAATCTACTGTGAATATGCGGATCTAATCTGAACATAAATAATCATTAGTTTTTATAAGTCCTACTGTTCCGGTCATCATAACATCTCCACCTGGAGTAGCATTATGCCAATCTAATTTAGTGTGCTTAATTAAATTTCTTTTTGGTCCTGCTACAATAACTTTTTCTAATTTAGTTAAAGGATTTAATACACATGCACCATGACCATGATCATTATATATTTCTTCATTTGTTATTTTACCTTCAGCAAGTCTTTTTATATATTTTTCTAAACTATCACCATTAAGGTTTGATGTATGATGTTCAAAAATACCTTGTATTTTACCATCTTCAATAGATGCTGCAGTTGTATGACCATTTCCAATATCAATTACAATATAGCTATTTAATTGTTTTGCCACATTATCTTGTTGCATTCCCACTATTGATGCAAATTTTGTATCCATAATAAGAGGAATTAAATCTATTTGTGAAAGTTGTGCTTCAACAGCTTTCATTCGAGAATAATATTCTGGTACATTGCCTTTAAATCCAAATTCTTCAGCAGGTATAGGTTTTGAGAGTTTTTCTCGAATTTTTTCAAATCGAAAATCTCTGTCCCCTATATTTTCATTAAATCCATGGTCTTGAACTGCAACTGCAATATAATCAAAATCAAAATCAAGATCATATGAGATTAATAATTTTGATAATTTTTTAATATCAATGTCACCAAGTGTTATCTTACTGTAACCTTTGTAATTTTTATTTTCATCAGCTATTTTAATACCATATGATAAAACTTGATTAATATCATCACGGATTGTTTTAGCACAATGTGGTTCCATTACACAATTATAACCTTTATCTATATGTTCAAGTATTTTTTCTTTAAGTTTACCTCCACCCATTATTTCTCCATTAAAATATATATCATTTTTTTCATTTTCAATAAGTTGAGCTATATATAAATGGGGTGATGGTAAAACTAATTTCAATCCATTTTCAAGTTCTTTTGTATCATCATATAAAAGAATATCTTGAGTTCCGGTTCCTACATCAATGGCTAGAGTTTTCATGTATTAAATAGTTTCTTTTTTTATTAATATATTTAATGTTTTAGATATTTGTAAATATAATTATTACTAGATTACATTTAATTTTATACTATTTAATGAATTTATAAATTATAATAATTATTTTTTTATTATAAGTTATAACTTATTAGTTATAATAGATAAGTTAAATATTAAAAATAAAAAGTTATAAGATTTAAGTTATACATTAAAAGTGAAAACTTATATGTAAAAAGTTATAAAAAATAACTTAAATGTTAAATCTTAAAAGTTAAAAATTCTAAGTTATCTATTAAAAATAATAACATATATATTATAACTTAATTCTAATAAGTTAAAAATTAGAAGTATTATATATAATGGGGATAAAAAATGGGTGAAGTAATTGCTGTAATGAATCAAAAAGGAGGTTGCGGAAAAACAACAACAGTTGTAAATACTGCTACATCATTAGCTGTAATGGGAAAAACTGTACTTGTTGTCGATATGGACCCGCAAGCAAATACAACAACAAGTTTTGGAATTGATAAAACAGAATTAGAAAATACAATTTATGATGTTTTAATTGGAAATATAAACGTGAAAAAAGCAACAATTTCTACTTTTATTAAGAATTTATTCATAATTCCTAGCAATATAGTATTAAGTGATGCTACAATGGAATTAACAAAAAAAGAATATTATCACATTGTTTTAAAAGAAGCATTAAAAGAAGTTATTTCATTGTTCGATTATGTATTTATAGATCTACCTCCTTCATTAGGTGTTCTAACAGTAAATGCATTAATAGCTTCAGATAGTGTATTGATACCAATACAAGCAGAATATTATGCATTAGAAGGTGTGGCTGATTTAATAAATACAATAAGATTAGTTGAAAAACGTTTAAGAAGTCCAACACCAATAAAAGGTATTTTATTAACTCTTTATGATAGAAGAACTAATCTAAGTAAAGATGTGCATCAAGAACTTAAAAATTATTTTTCTGAAAATGATTTATTACTAAAAACAGTAATACCTAGAAACATTAGATTAGCAGAAGCTCCTAGTAGAGGAAAACCCTGCTTAATTTATGATCCTAAAAGTAAAGGGACAAAAGCTTATTTAAAATTAGCTGAAGAAATTATAAGTAGAGACAAAAAGAAGAAGTAGGGATATAATGGCCAAAAAAAGACAAAGTGGACTAGGAAAAGGTCTTGATTCATTAATTCCAGATTTTTATAATGAAGAATTTGATAGTAATAATTCAATTTCATTAGAAGAGATGTTAAATGAAGATCAAGAAAAAAATATTAAAGAAAATGATGTTACTGAAGTAAATCCAGTATCGGAAGATAAAAAGAATCTAAAAGAAAAAAATTTAAAATTAAATAAAAAAAAACCGCCATCTGATAATGAAATAAAAACTGAAATTGATAAAAAATATACTGAAAAAGAAACAATTAGAAGAGAAAAAAATAAAGAAGTTCCTGGAGAATTTTTTGATGAAAACTTTGATACTGTTGAAAAAGAAATAGGTGTTGAAAAAAATATTAAAATAGAAGAGAAAAAAATAAATAAAGAAAAATCTGAAGATGTTGCTAAAACAGAAAAAGAAATTAATAAAACTTTAACTGAAAAAGAAATTAAAAACATAAAAGAAGTTAAAGAAATTGTTAATAAAAATCCAAGAATTACACTTTGGTCCTCACATTCAGCAGCAGTATTTAGATACTTACGAAAAACCGAACCTGAATTCAGTATTAGTAAAGAAGGGGCTGTTTTAATTGATGAAGCCGTGAGTAAAAAATATCCTGAAATCTGGAAATTATTTAAAGAAATTTAAAAAAAATCTAAATTAGATTGAATTTCTCCATTGATTGTGATATATTTTTCGGCTCTATTAACCACTACTCCAATTTCTTTTAGTTGATGATAAGAAGAAAATGGATTTTTATGGCGAAAAGATATTATTTTATGTGCACTTCTAGTTCCTATTCCTGGAACTCTTATTAAATCATAATATGGAGCTTGATTAATTTCAACAGGAAAGATATCCATTCTTTCAGCTGCTAAAATCTTCGGATCTTCATTTAAATATAATTGATCATTATCATTAAAAACAAGTTCTTTAACATTATATCCATAACTATTAATTAATTTATCCGCATTATATAGAGCATTTGTTCTATATTCACTGCAAGCTTTTTTATTTTCAAATTCTGTACCTTCAACCGGAAAAAATGGTGAAAAATATGTTCTTTTAAGTTTAAATTTTTTATAAATTTTACTCATCCTAGTTAAGATTTCTTTATCTGTTTCATCATTAGCTCCAACAATTAATTGTGTTGTGTATGTAGATCTAGGAAAAACATCTTTTGAATTTCTTAAAGAATTTATCCATCTTAATCGTTTTAAAATATCATTGTTATAATCTTTTGTTGAAGATATTGTTGAAAGACCATCCGCAGTAGCTGCTTCAATATTAATACTTACTCTATTTGAAAGAGCCATAGCACGTTTAATCGAATCTTTATTTGCTCCAGGAATTATTTTTAAATGAATATAATCTTTATAGCTATATTTTTTACGTAGAATATATGCTGTTTCAATTATATTCTCCATTGTTTCATCAGGATCATCAGATATTCCTGAACTCAAAAATAAACCAAAAACATGTCCTCTATTATAATAATCTATAAAAATCTTAGATAAATATTCAGGAGTTAGCTGAAGTCTCTGAAAATTTCTTTTAGATTGATTTATGCAATATTTACAATCATTTTTACATTTATTTGACATGAGTGTTTTAAAAATAGGAACTTTACAACCATTAGATGTTGCTTGATAAATTCCAGGTAAATTTATAGAAGATTGTTTATTAGAATTTACATAATCACATAAATCATATTGTGCTGAATCTGTTAAAATTTGTATTGTTTTTAAAAGAGACATTTTTAAATACCTTATATAAATTCTTTAAAAGTTAACTATATGAGTAAATCCTTTATTTTCATAATATCTTCTAATAATAAAAAAAAAACTGGATGAAAAGATTATAAATATATTAGATTTTTTATAATATTTAAGATTATTAGTAATTATTCTTTCTATTATTTTTTTTGAAAGATTATAGGAATAATTATTCACTGAAATTAGAATAACTATCTATAGTCATTATTATATTTTTTTTCAATTAAGATGATATTTACTATTTTATATAAATAAGTAAAAATAGAATAAATTTATTTGTTTGCTCTTTGAATTAATAACATCTTATTAATTGAGTCAATAACTGCAAGTATTGATGCCATCACAATATCATCATTTGTAGCTATTCCTTTAGATTTATTACCATGGCTATCTGAACTAATAACAAAAACATCTGCTAATGCATCAGTTCCTCCATTGATTGCTTCTAAATTATATTCTTCTAATTCTATGTCTGTAGTATTTTGAATTAAATATCTAATTGCATTTAAAGCTGCATCTACTGGTCCAACACCTGTAGCAGACTTTTCTTTTTCAATACCATCTATTTCTAATTTTACTTTAGCTGTAGGTGATGATGAAGATCCTGAGAATAATTCTAAATCTATGAGTTTAATAGGTGTTTTTTTAGCTGAACTTACTTCTGTTACGGCTAATGCTCTTAAATCATCATCAGTGATAGTTTTACCTTTATCTCCTAATTCTTTAATTTGTTTAAATACTCTTTCAAATTGTTCATCATTAAGATCTATATGATACTGTTTAAGTTTTGATTTTAATGCATGTGCTCCTGTTTGTTTTCCGATTACTATTCTTCTTGAATGGCCTACAAGTTCTGGTGAGATTGGTTCATATGTAAGTGCATTATTTAAAATTCCATGAACATGAATACCAGATTCATGGGCAAATGCATTATCTCCAACAATTGGTTTATTAACAGGCATTTTAATACCTGTCATTTTACCTACAAATTCAGAAATACTGTATAATTGAGTACTATCAATATCTAAGTCAATGCCATATGCAGCATGTAGTACAACTACTAATTCTTCAAGTGAAGAATTGCCTGTTCTCTCACCGATACCATTAATAGTAACATGTGCTTGATTTGCACCTTCTTCAATAGCAGTTAAAGTGTTAGCTGTTGCAAGACCAAAGTCATTATGAAAATGAACACTAATTGGAGTATTAAACTCTGATTTTAAATCAGCAATTAAAGGTCTAGTAATAGCTGGGATTAAAACTCCTACAGTGTCTGGAAGATTTAAAAAATCTGCTCCTGAATCTACAACAGAACGATATGTTTCAAATAAGAAATCTCTTTCAGTTCTTGTAGCATCTTCACAGGAAAATTCTACTGTAAGGCCATGATCTTTACCATATTCAACTGCATTAATAGCTGTTTCAATAATTTTTTCTTTATCCATTTTTAATTTATATTTTCTATGAAGAGGTGATGTTCCGATAAATGTATGCATATAATCCAAATCAGCATCCAAAACAGCATTAATATCTTTAATTACAGTGCGAGCTAAACCAACAGTTGTAGCATCAACTGAATTTTTAATTTCATTACAAGCTTTAATTTCTCCTGGAGAAGATGCTGGAAAACCTGCCTCAATTTTATCAACTCCAAGTTTATCTAATTTTTGAGCTATTTGGATTTTTTCATCAACAGTTAAAGCAACGCCTGGAGCTTGTTCCCCATCTCTCAAGGTTGTATCAAAAATATAAATTTTATCTGCTAAATTCATATTTTTTTTTATTGTTTCAATATCAATATCATGCATGATTCAAACCTCTCGTATTACTTAATTACTTTTAAATCCAATATTAATATATTTTATTTAAAATTAATTACTTCTTTTATATAATTAAATAATAAGATATAATTTCTACTAATATTTTTTAGAGAAAATAATATTAACTTTTTCCTGAATTAAATAAAATATAAAATTCTTAGTACATTATAAATATAATAATATTTGTTTCTTATCATTAAAGTATTATTTAAATATAAATTAAAAATTAATGTCTAAAATTTCAGATATTTCTTCAACAATAAAATCTGTTTTATTTAAAAGTTTAGTAGAAACTTCTTCTTTTTGTTGAACTGTTAAAACAGAAACATCTGCATTTTTAAAAGCTAAAATATCATTAATCCCATCTCCAACCATCATTACTTTAAAATTATTTTTTTGAAGTTTATTTATAATTTCATATTTACCTTTTGTATTAACTGAACCAAAAGCATTTTTATTGTTAATATTTAAAATAGAAGCCAAAGTTTTAATAGTTCCCTTTCTATCACCTGATGCTATATATATTTCAATGCCTCTATTTTTTAATGTGTTTATAGTATATTTAACACCTTTAAATAATCTACCAGCCGAAGTAATAGTAAAAGATATAGATTTTGATTTAATATCAATTATTAATGCTGAACCATTACATATTTCTATTTTAGGTATTTTTTTCTTTAAAATATTGAAACCATCAGTAATTTCTTTAATTGTGACTTTTTTATCATTTTCAATAATTTTTTTAATTTCATTTTTATTAACTTCAATTGTGGTAAAGCTTATATCAAAATCTATATTATATTTTTTGACTACATCAGAAATTAGGGAATTTTGAGGAATATTAACAAAATAACTAGTGTCAAATTGAAGAACAACTAAAACAAGTCCTTCATGAGAGTTAATAAGATCTAAAGAATTTATATTTGTAAATAAAATGTTATTTTCTATATCTTTAATAACTCTATATCTTTCAAGTAATGTACCAGAATTATCAAAAACAACAGCTTTTTTCATTATATATAATATATGATTAAAAAGGTATTTAAGTTTAAAAAAATATAGATGATCTTAGTATAATAAATTCCAGGTGTTTTAATGAAGGTTATTGAAAAATTAAATGCCATTAAAAATAAAGAAATGACAGCAAGGGAAAATGTGGAAAATTTCATCAATGTTATAGATGAAAAAAATGATTCTATAAATGCATTTTTAGAAAATAATAAAGCAAAAGCAATTGAACAAGCAAAAATAATTGATAAAAAAATAGCCAATAATGAGGAAGTTGGAAAATTAGCTGGACTTGTTTTTGCAATTAAAGCAAATATAAATGTTGAGGATGTTATAATTTCAGCTGCTTCTAAAACATTGGATAATTATATTGGGAGTTATAATGCAACTGTAATTGAAAACATTATAGCTGAAGATGGAATAATAATTGGTTTAACTAATATGGATGAATTTGCAGCAGGAAATTCAACAGAAACATCTTATTTCGGCCCAACACAAAATCCTGCTGCTCCTGGAAGAATACCTGGTGGATCAAGTGGTGGTAGTGCTGCTGCAGTAGCTAGTCAAATGTGCGATATTGCAATTGGTTCTGATACCGGAGGATCTATTAGAAATCCATCATCTCATTGTGGTATTGTTGGATTCAAACCAACTTATGGAACTGTATCTAGACAAGGACTTTTAGATTTATCAATGAGTTTAGATCAAATTGGACCATTATCTGAAGATGTTAGTGGAATTGCTCTTGCTTTAAATACAATTGTTAGTTATGATGAAAGTGAATGTACTTCTATTGATTGGAATGCACCTGATTTTACATCAATATTAGATGAAACTTCACTTGAAGGAATGAAAATAGCTGTTTGTAAAGAATTTATAGATGTGACAGATGAAGAGATTAATAAAACTGTTAATAAAGCTATTCAAAAATTAGTTGATGCAGGAGCAGAACTTTTAGAAGTTAGTTTTAATCATATTGATCTTTGTCTTCCAACATACTATTTAATTAATTATGTTGAATTCTTTTCTACTACTAGAAAATATGATGGAAGAGATTATGGTTATAGAATTGAAGATGTTTGTGGAGATGAAGTTTTAAGAAGAATAAAAATTGGTTCTTATATTTCACAAAAAGAGTTTAGTGGTAAATATTATAAAAAAGCTCTTCAAGCAAGGTCTCTTATTAGAAATGAGATTAACACAATGCTTGAAAATGTTGATTTAATTGTAGGTCCTACAGTGCCTAAATTACCTTATAAGATTGGTGAAAAATTAGAACCACTCGAAATATATGCCTATGATGTGTTAACTGTAATAGCTAATTTAGCAGGAATTCCAGCAGGGAGTATTAAAGCTGGAGAAGTTGAAGGTATTCCAGTAGGATTACAAATACAAGCCAAACCATTAGAAGATTTAAAAATCATTAAAGCTATGAGTGTTTTTGAAAATATTTAATAAAAAAATATTTTTTTCACTTGAAACTTATGTCTATGTAGAAACCTAATGAAGAGGTTTGAAAATGGTGAAAATAGGCATTACATACATTAAAGGATCTGTTCCAGGATTTGAAAATTTTGGAAATCTTCCAACGGATTTTGTAAACTCACAAGGTCTAGTTAATGGTAATAGAGCCTCAGATGAATTAGATGTGTTAATTATTCCTGGAGGGACTATTGTAGAATCCGAAGATTATAAAAAAAATTTAAAAAAAGAAATAACACAAATGAATAAAGATGGTAAACCTATAATTGGAATTTGTGCAGGTTTTCAGCTTTTGTCAAATAAAGTAGATATTGGAAGAAATTCTCCAAATCCTATAATTAAAGAAGGTTTAGGCCTTATCAATGTTGAATTTTCGCCATTAATAAGTTCAGATAGAGTAAAAGCTAAAATATATGATAATAGCTTTATAACAAAAAATATAAAAGACTATATAACTGGATTTCATTGCCATACTTATGGAAAAATTAAAGGAGATGCAAAACCTATTTTTTATTCGCAAATACAAAGAATGAATTATGGTAATGTAAATAAAAACAATGAATATAATATCTTTTCAGGAGCTGTAAATGATGATGGAAATGTAGTCGGAACACTAATTCATAATATTTTAGATGAAAATCCAGCTATTGTAAGAAATTTATTAGATTACATTGATATTGAAAATCCTGAAGATATTTATATAAAAAATAAAGAGTTTAAAAAAAAACTTAATCGAGAAATTGGAATAAAAACAAATATTAAAATATCTAGTAGAAAAAAATTTAAAATACCTAGATTTTTAATGATTGGAAGTAATGGTTCTGATAGCGGAAAAACATTTATTTTAACAGGACTTGCAGGATCTATTAGAAAAAAAGGATATAAAGTAGGGCTTTTAAAAATAGGACCTGATGCACGAGATTTGGTTCCTGGATTATATCTGACAAAAGGAACTATGGAAGAATATAATTCTATTAAAATTGGAAATTTAGGATGGAGTGATTTTAAAACATCTATTGAAAAAATTAAAAACTCAGATTATGATATTATATTAATTGAAGGGGTTATGAGTATTTTAACTGGTGTTTTAAATCAAATAACTCCTTATTCTAGTGTAGAAATTGCTATTTCTTCTAATGTCCCTATATTATTAATTAGTAGTGTAAATAAAGGAGGAATAGAATCTGCTGCAGTTGAAATTACATCACATGTAAACTTAATTAAAAAAATGGGTGGGAATGTTAAAGGAATTATATTGAATAAAATATATAATCAAGATATATTTAATAATGTAATACATTATATTAAAAATAATACAAACATATCTAATATACAATCGATTGAAAAACAAAAATTAACAAAAAGAGGTAATACACCTGAAATTGAAATAAAATATGATGAATTTTCTAAAAAAGCATTTGAGACTATTGAAAATAGTTTAAATGTAGACGAAATAATATCTATGGCAGAACCTGTGAAATTTAATAAATATTTAAATTTTCAAGAATTACAAGAAAAATTTAATAGATAATTAATATATATTTATACTATAGATTTTTCTATTTGATATAAAATAAAGGATATTAATTGCTTTTGTATTAGAATTAAAATTTCTTTTTAGATTGTTATTCATCCAGTTGTTTTAAATATGCTTCAATAATATCTTCACCTTTAAGCATTACTAAATTATTTTTATCTGCAAATTTTTTTGCATTTTTAAATGAAGTAGCTTGACCTGTTTTACCATCCATCATTTCACAAACAACACAAACAGGAGTAATGCCTGCCATTTCACACATTGCGAGGCTCATTTCAGTATGTCCGCTTCTGTTAGCTAATAAAGATTCTGCTCCTCTTAAAAGAGATACATGTCCAGGTGATCTAAATAATTTACCAAAATCATCATATCTTTCTTCTTTTAACATAAATGCTAGTTCACGAATAGTCATTGCTCTGTCATGATCTGTAACACCAGTGAATGATTTTCTATGATTTACCCATATAGAAAATGATGAACGTTCATCATATGGAATATCATTTGGTTCAAGTGTTGAAAGAACAGGATAAGTAGAGCTTGCTGCTTCTATGATTTCATTCATAAAAGGTAATTCTAGCTTATCACAGTAAAATGGATGTATACAGTTACATATTAGACCTCCTGCATTATCTCTCATACTTGCTATATGATGGGGCTGTACGAATTCAGAAGCAATTACCATGTCTATTTCTCCTTCTCTTTCTTCATTATCATAGATTAAAATAAATTCTCCATTCTTTAATGCTTTAAACCCTTTTTCTAAGTCTTGATTCATAGTAATATCTCCTTGTTAATTATTTACTAATATAAAGCAAATTATAATTCTTTATTATCATTGTTTGAAATTTCACCAAATCAGCAGTTTATACCAATAGACTTATTTAAAAAAAAATATCACCTGTGAAAAATTTCATCCAACCATTAGAATATATAGTAAATTTTTTTATATGGTTAATTATAAAATAGTTTGGATATTATTTTCTTAAATTTTATATAAATATTTTTATACAAAGATATATTTCAACTGTAAAAGGTTTTATTCTATAATTTCTAAATTTACAATATCCCCATCTTTAAGGTTTAATTTTTCTTTTAAATTATATGGAGCGATAAATTCTATATAATTTTCTTTATGTTCTGTTTTTATTGGAAATAATATTGCTCCTTTAATAGAATCTTCTAAAATAGCTGAAACATACTTAACAGCTCCAAATTCTTCATTTGGTTTTATTATATTCGTGCAATTATTTTTAATTTTATTGATTTTTTCTAAGTATTTTTCCGGAATTATAATGTTTAATGTACCTGAATATGGTTCAAATCCACAATTTTTAGTTAATTCTTTTTTGTAAACATCTTGTGATATAAAATATGCTCCTTTTCCTAAACCTGTTACTATTGTACCTTTAGTTTTCATATATATACCTTCATAAATTATATATTTGAATTTGAAATAGCTAAATATTATTTTTAATATAAATAATTTTGATATAGTGTAATATATATTTAGTAAATATGTTTATTTAAGTATAAACTTATTTTAATAATTAATTTTATAAATTATATGTATGAATATTAAAACAATCACATCAGATGTATTAATTATAGGATCTGGAGGAGCAGGTTCAAGAGCAGCTATTGAAGTTGATGAAGGAGGATTCGAACCATTAATTGTTTCTAAAGGATTGACATTTAGATCTGGATGTACAGGGATGGCTGAAGGAGGATATAATGCTGTATTTAAAGCAGTTGATGGCGATGATACACTTGAAACACACGTCTATGATACATTAAAAGGTGGTGGCTATCTTAATGATTCAAAATTAGTAAAAATTCTAGTAAATGAATCACCTAATAGATTAATTGACTTAGAAAATTATGGAGCGATATTTGATCGTCAAAATAGTGGTAAAATAAATCAAAGGCAATTTGGCGGTCAAACTTATAGAAGAACTTGTTTTCAAGGAGATAGAACTGGGCATGAAATAATAACTGCTTTAAAAGAAGAGATTTTAAAAAGAAATATAAAAACTATAGATGAAATTATGATCATTTCACTTGTTTTATCAAAAAAATCTCCGAATAAAGTAATTGGTGCTGTAGGCTATGATATAGCTAATAATAATATAATTTATTTTAAATCAAAAGTTGTGATAATAGCTAGTGGAGGAGCAGGTCAACTTTTCCCTGTAACATCAAATACATGCCAAAAAAATGGAGATGGGTTTGCCATTGCATACAATGCCGGAGCTAATTTAATAGATATGGAAGAGATACAATTTCACCCAACAGGAATGGTTTATCCAGAATCTAAAAAAGGAATTCTGGTAACTGAAGCTGTTAGAGGTGAAGGAGGAATTCTTTTAAATAAAGATAATGAAAGATTTATGGAAAAATATGATCCTGAAAAAAAAGAACTAGCTACAAGAGATGTGGTTGCTCGTTCAATTTATCAAGAAATAATAGAAGGTAGAGGAACAGAAAAAGGAGGAGTATATCTAGATATTACACATTTAGATAATGATTTAATTGATGAAAAATTAGAAACAATGGTTTTACAATTTCAAGATGTAGGTATTGATATTAAAAATGAACCAATAGAAGTAGCTCCTACTGCACATCATTTTATGGGAGGTATAGAAATTGATGAAAAAGGAAAAACTTCACTTAAAAATTTATTAGCTGCAGGAGAAGTAACAGGAGGAATTCATGGAGCTAATCGTCTAGGAGGGAATTCATTAGCTGATACACAAGTATTTGGTAAAATAGCTGGAGATAGTGCTATTGAAATTTGTAAAAATAGCGAAATAGAAACAAACATAGAAATGGTTCAAAAAGAAAAATTAAAAATAGAAAATTTAATTAAAGACGGTGAAATTAAACCACAAGAAATTAAAGATGAAATTAAAAAGGTAATGTGGGAAAAAGTATCTATTGTAAGAGATGAAAAAAATTTAAATAAAGCATTAAAAGAATTGTTAAAAATAAAAAAAGAAATAAATAATTTAAATGTTAAGAATAAAAAACAATTTAATGATGATTTAGTAACAGCTTTAGAAGTAATAAATATGGTGGAAGTAGCTATTTTAGTTGTTAAATCTGCTATTTTGAGAAGAGAAAGTAGAGGTGCTCATTTTAGATCTGATTTTCCTGAAAGTAATGATAAATGGAAAAAAAGTATTGTTATAAATAAAAATAAAATGAAATTTAAACCAAGATAAAAAAAAATATTAATCTTTTAGATTTTTTAACTCTTCAATAGCTGCTCGAGCTTGTTTATAAATATATGATTCATCTAAGGTAAGTAATTTTTTATTTTCCATTAATATTTTACCATTACAAATAGTAGTATCAACATTAGATCCATTAGCTGCATATACGATATTAGATTCTAGGTAATTACTATCAGGTACCATATTAACATTTTCAGTGTCAATTAATATTATATCAGCTTTTTTTCCTATTTCGATTGAACCTATTTCATTTTCAAGACCTAATGTATAAGCTCCATTAATAGTAGCCATTTCTATTGTTTTACATGCATTTAAGGCTTTAGGATTTAAAGTATTGACTTTTTGAAGAAGTGAGGCTGTTTTCATTTCTTCTATTAAATCTAAATTATTATTAGATGATGCTCCATCTGTTCCAATACTTACACATATATTTTCATTGATCATTTTATATACTGGAGATATTCCTGATGCTAATTTCATATTACTACAAGGATTGTGAGAGATCTTAACATTGTGTTTTTTAATGATTTTTATTTCTTCATCGTTTAACCATACCGCATGTGCTGCAATAACGTCTGGGCCTAAAAATCCAATGCTATCTAAATATTCAAATGGTCTTAGACCTGTTTGGTTAATGATATCATCCACTTCCTTTTTAGTTTCTGATATATGAATGTGAATTTTAGTATTTAATTTATCTGCTAATTGACGAGTTTTCATCAATAGTTCCTTAGATGCTGTGTATGGTGCGTGTGGACCTAAAAATACTTTGATTCTATCATTTACTGTATTATTACAAGTTTTAAATAATTCAAGATTTTTTTTAATTTGATCTTCTCTTTTTTGTGAGTCTGCAAAATCAATCATTCCATAAGATAAACATGCTCTAATTCCTGAATCATCTACAGCATTTGCTATATCTTCCATATAAAAATACATATCATTAAATGTAGTTGTTCCAGATTTAATTAATTCCACTATTCCTAAAAGAGCACCTATGTAACAATATTCTCCATTTAAATAAGATTCAGTCGGCCATATATAATCATTTAACCATGTATTTAGACTCATATCATCGGCTAATCCTCTAAAAAGAGTCATAGATATGTGAGTATGAGTATTGATCAATCCTGGCATTAATATTTTATTTTTAGCATCAATAATTTTATCAACATTATATTGAGAAATATTAGACCCTATATCTTCAATCTTATCATTTTTAATTAAAAGGGATTGAGGAATATTTTCATTTTTACCTAAAATACGGGCATTTTTAATTAAAATAGTAGAATAATCATCCATAAAAATTACATCCTAAAAAAAAATAATAAAAAGAATGTTAAAGTCAGTTTTTATAAATTTTAATAGCTGATTCTATATCTTCTTTTTTAATAGTTTTACGTTTATCATCTTGTGCAATTATATTTGCTTCAATTGTAATATCTTTAACAACTTTTTCTAAATAATCAACGATAGCATCTTTAGCATCATCACTAATTCTTTCTGCACCTGATTCTTTCATGATTCTTGTGATAGGTGCTTTTGCTATTTCAGACATTAATTTTCACCTTAATAATTTATAGTTTCTTATTCTAAAATTAGGATTAGATTAAGTATTATATTAATTTTTATAATTAAATGTTATTTAAATATTATATATACTAAAATTTAATTTATTATACAAAATTATATTTAATATTTAATAACAGATGTTTATATTATGAAATTAAAAATAGCCATACCATCTAAAGGAAGAATTAGTAATCCTTCAATTAACATATTAGAAAAGGCAGGTATTGAATTAAAAGATAATAATAACCGTAAGTTAATTTCAGCCACATATAATCCAGATATTGATATTATGTTTGCTAGATCTTCTGATATTCCTGAATTTGTATCAGATGAAATAGTAGATATGGGAATAACTGGATTAGATTTGATAAAAGAAAATGAAGTTGATGTAATATACCTTACTGATTTGAAATTTGGTAAAACAAGTCTTGTTTTAGCATCACCCGAAGATTCTAATATTAATTCAATTGAAGATGTTACAGATGATATGGTTGTAGCTACTGAATTTCCAAATTTAACTAAAAAATATCTTAAAGATCATGATTTAGATTTAAAAATCGTTACTTTAAGTGGATCTACTGAAGTAGCTCCTTTTATTGGTGTTGCTGATTTAATCACAGACTTAACAAGTACTGGAACAACTTTAAATATGAATCATCTTAAAGTTATTGGAAATATTCTTGATAGTTCAATAATGCTTATTACAAATCAAAATAGCCTTGATAATAAAAAAGATCTTGTTGAAGCGGTGTCTACTAGTATTGCTGGTGTAATTGAAGCTGATAGAAAAAAACTTGTTATGATGAATGTAGAAAGGAAGTATTTAGATGAAATTAAAAAATTAATGCCTTCTATGACTGGTCCAACAATTTCAGAAGTTTTATCTAAAAAAGATACTGTAGCTGTACAAGCTGTTGTAGAAGAAAAAGAAGTTTTTAAACTTATAAATAACTTGAAAAATGCTGGTGCAAAAGATATTCTTGTTATACCCATTGAGAGAATTATATAAGTAATTATGAAAATAGCTATAATTTATTCCACTTCAAGTAGAACAACTAAAAAAGCGTCTAAAATACTGGAAAAGAAAATTAATTGCCAAACTCAATTAATACCCATTGAAAAGGCAAAAACTGCTTGTCTTTTAAAATATGATTTTATTATATTAGCTGGTTCTATAAATAATGGTAAAGTTCAGGGAGCTTTAAAACTATATATTTCTAGAAATATAAAAACCTTAAAAGAAAAACCAATAGCTTTATTTATTAATTGTGTAGATAATAATGAGAAAATTTTTGATAAAACTTTTTCTCATGATATTGTCAATTCTTCTGTTATAAGTTCTAATTTTGGTGATGAAATTAATCCTAATGAAGGTAATTTTTTTGAAAAAAGAGCAAAAAATAATTTACTTTTAAAATATAAAAAAGAAGGTAAAAAATTACCTATGTTAAATATAAAAGAGATTGATAAATTTGCTACATATATTAACAATATAATTGAACAATCAATATAAGGTGTTGATTATTATTTTTAAATTAGATAATATAATTTCTATAAAAGATTTTGATAGAGAAGATATTGAATATATTCTTGATGAAGCCGTTAAATTAGAAGATATCGCTAAATCAAAAGAAATATGTGAGGATTTAAAAGGTAAAATATTAGGTTGTATGTTTTTTGAGCCTTCTACTAGGACTAGATTATCTTTTGAAGCTTCTATGAAAAGACTTGGTGGTGATTATATCGGTCTTTCAAATGTTGGGAATAGTTCTGTTTCTAAAGGTGAGACAATAGCAGATACAGCTAAGATGTTTGAAGCTTACTGTGATGTTTTGGTTATAAGAAATGAATTAGAGGGTGTTTCTAAATTTGTTTCTGATATTGTTGATGTTCCTGTTATTAATGCGGGTGATGGTGCAGGCCAACATCCTACACAAACACTTCTTGATTTGTATACTATTAGAAAAGAATATGGTCATATTGATAATTTAAAAATAGCTTTAATAGGAGATTTGAAATATGGGCGTACAGTTCATTCTTTGGCTAATGCGCTTACATTATTTAATAATATTGAGTTATATTTTGTTTCTCCTGAAGATTTAAAAATGCCAAAGGAAATTTTACATGATTTAGATAGAACAAATATTATTTATAGAGAATTAGAAAATATTAAAGATGTTATTGATATTGTAGATGTATTATATGTTACTAGAATTCAAAAAGAAAGATTTACGGACTTAGAAGAGTATTTGAAAATTAAAGGTGCATATATAATAGATAAAAATCTTATTAATAATAAAAATTTAATTGTAATGCATCCGCTTCCACGGATTGATGAAATTAATGAGGATGTTGATAATACTCCTTATAATAAATATTTTATTCAAGCTTTTAATGCTGTTCCTGTAAGAATGGCTATATTGAAAACTTTAGTTAAAAAATAAATTTATATTAAATTTGGAGTAAAAAAAAATAGTTTATGCAAAATATAAAGTGGATTCTAAAAGGTCTGTTCCACATTGAAGTGTGATAATATTTGTTCTTCCTTTTCCACGACCACGAGATATAGTATTAGTTGAAATAATTCCTAACATTTCTAATTCATTTATAAAATCAAAAATTCTTCTATATGTTACACTATCTCCTTTTGAAACTTCTTTATATGTGTCATATAATTTTCCTGAAGTAATTTCTTCTCCATCTTGTGTTAATTTTAAAATAGCTTCAAGAACTCTTTGTTGTTGGGTTGGGAGTGTTAAAATAATGTCTGTTACTTTATTGTGTTCTATTCTATCTTTAGCTTGCCTAACATATTTTCCATAAATTTTATCTGAATCTTCATCATCAGCTATTTCACCTGCTGTTCTAAGTAAATCCAAAGCATATCTTGCATCTCCTTCTTCTTTAGCAGCCATTGCTGAACATAAAGGTATAACATCATCATCAAGAACATCATCATAAAAAGATAGTGCTGCTCTTTCTTTTAAAATATCTGCTAATTGATCTGCTCCATATGGTGGAAATACAATTTCTTTATCTCTTAAACTACTCATAACACGAGGTTTTATAAATTTTTTAAAATCAACATAATTACTTATAGATAAAATAGAAACATTATCTGTCCGTGTAAGTGTATATAATATCCCATCACCATCTTTTTCTAATAAAATATCAATTTCATCTAAAATAACAATTAAAATAAGTTTTTTACCAAAAGCATTGGTTTTAAAAATATCTCTAAATGCGTTTACTACTTCACCTTTAGTCCATCCACGTTGTGGAACGTTTCTTCCAAGTAGTTGGCATAATTGTGCTATTACTTGATATTCTGTTGTATAATCAGTACAGCGAATATATTCTACTTTAACAAAAACATTTTTATTAGCGCTAGCTTCTTCTAATTGTTCTTTTGCAAATTTTACAGCTGCTGTTTTACCTGTACCTGTTTTTCCATAAATAGTAACATCTGAAGGAGTTACATTATTTAATGCTTCAATCCAATATTGAGCTATTTGAGTGATTTGTTCTTTTCTATGTGGTAAATTATCAGGTAAAAATCTATGATCTAAAGGTTTTTTGTTTTTAAAAATTGATTTTTGTTGTTCTAGATTATCAAAAATATTTCCCATATTATCACCAACAAGCTTAAGAATTAATATAAAATTTATTTTTATTATAAAAAAAATGCTAAAATTAATATCATTTTTTTTTACATGAACAAAAGTATCATTTCCAGTGAATTATAATAATTATGATTTTAAATATTAAAATAGTTTTTTATTACAGAATTATTAAAATGATATTTATATTTTTTTTTAAAAAAAAATTATGATTTTATATAAATAATTATCTCAATTTTATAGTTGGTAATATTTCAAATATATACAATAAAGGAGTGAGAGGAATATTGCAAGTGTATTGATATTTTATCAAAAATTAATTTTCAAGACATGTATTTCAAGTGAAAAAATAGAATAATTTCACTGTATTTTTTACAGTTGAAATATACCTCTTGTGTCTTTCAATAGTCTCAAAAAGTTTTCAGTTGAAACACACCTCTCACTTTCTCTGTTTTACATAAACATTATATTATCTGTAGATGGAGAATTATTATCACTAGACATTTGAACAACACCAAATTTTTTCTCCATTAACCAAACAACACTCATCTTTGTTCTAAAAATATGTTTAATAGATCTCATTAAATTATTTTTAGTTAAAGCATCTTCATAGATCCCATCTTGAATTACAAATTGTTTTAATATATAATCTTGAGTTACATCCATTTGAAAATCTGTTTCTAATTCATTAATTTTAAATTTAATTTCGTAAATAAATTCTTCTTTTTGTGATTCACTTGCTTCTTTCATTAATTCAATATGTTCTGGTGAGACTTGTGTTCCACAAACAATTAAAATTAAGTCTTTTTTTCCTTTAGGTTGGATAACATCCATAATATTATTTTTTGGATATTCAATAGTAAAGTGGAATTCAGCACCATCATCAGGTACTTTTTGCCTAAATATTCCTTCTTCAGCTAACCAATCTTGAATATCTTTTTCATTTAATTTATTCATATAATCATCTATATTTTTAATTATTTTATATAATAATTATACTATAATATAAATATATGCTTATATTTATTTTATTATTATCAATTTTTATAGATCTTATTTTATGTGAATTACCATCTCAGATTCATCCTGTTGTAATAATAGGTAATATGATTGATTTTTTTAAAAAAAAGTTAATAAATTACAAAAATAGATTATCAGGACTTATTTTAACAGTATTAGTAACATTTGTTTCAACTGTATTATTATTAATAATTTTTGAAATAATTAAAATAAACATAATATTATTTATTTTTGTTTATTCATTAATTCTATCATCAATGTTTTCTATTAGATTATTATTATATTCTGCTTGGGATGTAAAAAATAAAATAAATAATAATATTGATGCTGCAAAAAAAGCTGTTTCATATTTAGTTAGTCGTGATACAAATGAATTAACAGAACGTTTTATTATTTCAGCAACAATAGAATCTTTAAGTGAAAATATAACTGATAGTTATATATCTCCTATTTTTTATTTTGTTATATTTTCTTTATTTTTAAAAAATCATCTATTTATTTTACTGTTAATACCTCTATTTTATAGAATTATTAATACATTAGATGCAATGGTTGGGTATAAAACAAAAAAATTTGCGTATATTGGTTTTATACCTGCTAAATTAGATGATATATTGAACTTTATTCCATCAAGAGTAGCAAGTATTTTCATTATAATTTCAAGTTATATTTTAAGATATAATTGGAAAAACAGTTTTAGAATTTTAAAAAGAGATGCTAAAAATTGTCCCAGTCCAAATTCTGGTTATACTATGGCTCCAACTGCAGGAGCTTTAAATATTCAATTAATAAAAAAAAATATTTATAAAATAGGTGATAATAATAAAAAAATAAATCCAAACTCTATTTCAAAATCAATAAATTTATCTATACTTACAATTATTTTATTTACAAGTATTTTAATCATATTAATGGTGTTTATATGAAAATTGCAATTTTATCAATTTCAAAAAAAGGAAAAATACTTTCTGATGAATTATATTATAAATTAATAAAAGATCCAACTATAATTAAAGTAAAACAATTTCATAAAGATGTTAAAAATAATATTTTAAAATCTTTTTATAATTATGATGCAATTATAGGAATTATGGCATCAGGAATATTAATTAGAAATATCACACCTTTAATAAAATCAAAATCAAAAGATCCTGCTGTATTATGTATAGATGATAATGGAAAATTTGTAATAAGTTTACTTTCGGGACATTTAGGTGGTGCTAATAATTTAGCTAATAAAATTTCAAATTTTATTAACTCTACACCAGTAATAACAACTGCAACTGATATTAACAATAAATTAGGAATAGATGTTTTATCCAGAGATTTATATTTTAAAATTTTAAATACTGAAAATATTGTTCATATTAATAAAGCAATATTAAATAATAAAAAATTAGATTTTAATATAAACCCTAACTCAAAATTCAATTTTTTAAAAGATTATATAAAAAATAATACACATGAAATACACCTCTCATTTAAATATTCAAATTCTATTTTAAAAGATCACATTAAAATATCATATGATAACTATGATTTATATTTAAAAAAACAAAAATTAATAGTTGGAATTGGATGTAAGAAAGGAAAAAATAAAGAAGAAATAAAATTAGCAATAATTGATGCTTTAAAAAAATTAAATTTTAATTTAGATCGTGTTGATAAATTAGCTTCTGTTGAAATTAAAAAGCAAGAAAAAGGAATATTAAATTTAGCTAGTGAGCTAAAATTAAATATTGAATTTGTTAGTTTAGATAAATTAAAATTATTCAAATCCCCAGATATTACTAAATCCAAATTTGTTAAATCAAAGTTCGGAATTGATAATGTTTGCGAATCATCAGCACTAATTGCTGCAGGATTTAATTCTAAGTTAATATATAAAAAAACTAGTTATAATGGTATTACAATTGCTATAGCTATTTCTAATTAAAAATAAAAAAAAGAGTTTTATATAGATTCTAATTTACTTAATACTTCCCAGATTAAAGTTCTAGCATGTACAGGTATATTAGGATCATTACTTATTTCATCTAACTTTGATAATACTGTACTAATTTTTACAGATTGATCTGGATTCTCATTGTTTAATATTTCATTAGATTCTTCTGCAGCTTCTCTAATATTACGTGGAACAGAGTGATTACCTGTAATATATTCAAGTATTTGTGAAACTTCTTCTATCACTTCGTTACTCATAAAACATCCTCCGAAAAGTTTTATAAAAAAAAATAGTTAAATTTATACTAAGATTATTTTATATTTATCTTCTTTATATAGTTTTGTATATAAAATGTACTTTTATAAAAATAATTATTTAATTAAAGGGAAAAATATTATAAATGACCTCTAATAATATTTTATATTATGTCTGATACAAATCCAACTAATATTAAAATACCAAGTGATTTAAAAAAGAAATTAAAAAAAATGGCTATTGATGAGGAAACTTCACTATCTGGATTAATATTAAAAATGATTAATGAAAGTATTGAATCTAGAGAAAATAAATCTAAAAATGAATTTGAAAAAGAAGAATAATCTTATTTTTTGTAATATTTATAATTTAATATTCCTCTTTTTTTATATATCTTCTGTTAAGCTTAACATGTGTGAAACAAATTGAGTTTTTGCTATATCTTCAACAAATTTAGCTAATGATTCTACTTCTTTTATATTGTCTCCAACACAAATTATACCATGATGTTTTAAGATTAGCACATCTTCATTTCCTAAACCTTCAATTGCTTTTTTTGCAAGTTTACTGGATCCAGGAGGTTCATAATCTATTTCTTCTAAAAAAGGAATGCCTATTTTTCCAAAACCTTCAAGTCTTTTAATTTTTTTAGATGAAAATGCGAATCCTGTTGCATAAGGAGGATGAATATGTATTATTGCATTTACATCATCTCTTACCTCATAAATACTTAAATGCATTTTCAACTCTGAAGATGGATTACCTTTGGTTAAAACATCACCTTTTAAATCTACTAGAACAATATCTTCTGGTTTTAAATCATTAAGAGAAATAAAAGTTGGTGTAATAGCTATTACATCTATATCATCTTTTTTAACCCTAATACTAATATTACCTGCCTTACCCGAAACTAATCCTTGATTATATAAGTTTTTCCCTACATTAATAATATCTTCTACATTTACATCCATATTGACACCATAATTTAATATTAATTAATATAATTTATATAAATTAATGTTTTTTTTTATATAAATTTTAGTTGTTTATATTTACCTTTATCTAGAATAGGAACCTCTGCAGGAGTAGGTTCAATATTATTAATTTTTTGGAATTCTGTCTGAGTCTGAAATGTTCCTGAGTTTATTAAATGTATTCCATTAAATTTTTTATAAGTATTTATATGAACATGACCTGTATGTAAAACATCAGGTATTTGATCAATAACTAAATAATCTTCAAGTTCTGATGCTAATGGTGTTTTTTCTCCATAGAT
This sequence comes from uncultured Methanobrevibacter sp., assembly GCA_947628455.1. Classification (GTDB taxonomy): domain Archaea; phylum Methanobacteriota; class Methanobacteria; order Methanobacteriales; family Methanobacteriaceae; genus Methanocatella. Next base: position 105,876 of record CANQZY010000001.1, on the reverse strand, counting down.
TGGTGCTAAATGTCTTTTTTTAAGCAATTCTTCCATAAGTAAATCATTTTTTTCATGAGTAAAATCTTTAACAGCCATTACAATATCATCAAAACTGCGACCATGATATATTAAAACATTTATTCCATCTAAGGATATTACTCCAGGATTACTTATAAATTCCACATTATCTAATTTATACAAATCTTCTGCATATTCTTCTGGAAGTGCTGGTTGTGGTTCTGCAACCCTTGATGCATCATGATTTCCTGGTGCTATAATAATTTTAATATCACTTCTAATTTTACCTAAAAATTTTGCTGCTTCACTATATTGAGCTTTAATATCTTTTATGGCTAATTCTTTTTCTTGATTTGGATAAACACCTATCCCATCTACTATATCTCCACAAATAATAAGATATTTTACATCTTCAGCTATTTTAATTTGTTTTTTATTCCCATATTCACAATTGATCCAATCTATAAATTTGTTAAATGCATCTTCAAGAAATGTTAAACTTCCAATATGAATATCTGACAGAAATACAATTCCAAAATCCATTTCTTTTTCAGCTATTCTTGTAACTCCAGGATTTATTATTTCTGTTCCAATAGCTATATCTCCATTATTGTCAGCTATTATTCCAACAACTTCATCTTTTAGAAGTTTTTCAGATTCTTTAAATAATTTTTCATTTTTATTAGAAAACAAGATAGGTATTGTCCCGGTTTCATCTTCAAATTCTATTAATCTATGACCATTTTTAGTGATTCTAATATCTTTAACCATTAATATTAAATTAACCATACTTTGATTTTCTTCAATATCAACTATTTTTTGAGTATTTTTAAGCTCAGGTTTTTTAGAAAGAATTTTAGATAATTTCTCATATCTACTTTGAAAATATGTAATTAAGTTTTCAATTTCGCCACTAGTGTATGATTTTTTACTTGTATCTTGAATTATTTTAAAATCATATTTAACATTTGATTTATTTATATTTCTTTTAAATTCTTCAGATTCATTTTTAATTTGTTCAACTTCATATTTTTCTATTTTTGATTTTTCTTCAGTTATATTATTTTGATTTTTGTTAGAATTTTTTAAATTATTTTTTGTTATTTTTTCATTAGATTTTACAGTAGAAATGGATGTCTTTAAATTTTTTTTTATATTTAATATTGTTTCTTTATCTACTGAAATTAGATCCTTTTTAGAATAATCTTTACTTTTAAGTTTTATAATAACTGATGATATAAAATCAAATGGATCTTTTTGATTTAAAACAAGATCATAAGCTTCAGGTGAAAGATTTATTCCTTTTTTAGCACATTTCATTAAAATTTTAGTTGACATAAATATTCAAAACTTATTTTAGTTTACCTACAAAATACTTTGATTTTAATAATTTATTTTATTTATAGTTATATTTATTTAATATAATTTCTATAAATTTAAGCTGTCTATATAATTATATATATGTGATAATAATGGGAAGAATTGCTAGAGCAGTATTAATTATTGTATTGTTTATTATATTTTTTGAGATAGGATTATTTAGTTCCTATACAATAGTTACTTCCGAGCCACCTGATGTTAAAAATGTTATTGATATGCAGATAGAAGGAATTACTAGTGTGATAAATTCAGACACAGTAAATGAAGTACTAATTAAAGATCCTACAAATTTAAATATTTCCAACAAACAAAGTGTAGCAACACAAATTGAAAATATATCAAAGGTAGATGGCGTTAATGTGGATAGTATGAATGCTACTACTTATAGTGATACTGATAATGATAATATAAATGTGAGTATAGAAGCTTTAGGTTATGATTCTCCAAACTCAACATCCTCGCAGATTGTAATAAGTCAAGATCCGTCATATAAAATAGTAGCTAACGGTGTTGGAAATATGAGTTCTGATGAAATTATAATTGATACAGATTCGATTAAAATAGAATCTATTTTAAAGTTATATTAAGTAAAGGTAAAAACAATGATTAATGTAGTTGGTGTATCTCATGATCGTGAAAACATGACTTTAGGATCTATAAAAGCAATTGAAGAGTCTGATGTTATTATTGGATATAAAAAATACATAGATTATATTGAGGATCTAATTGAAAATAAAGAAGTTATTAAAAAAGGCATGGGAAGTGAAATAGTTAGAGCAGAACTAGCTATTGAAAAAAATTTTGAAGGTAAAAATGTTGCATTAATTAGCTCTGGTGATCCTGGTGTTTTTGGAATGGCAAATGTATTATATCAAATAGAAAGTAGATATGATGATGTTAAAATAAAAGTGTATCCAGGTATAACTGCAGTTAATTATTCAGCAGATCTATTAGGGGCTCCTTTAAATGATTTTGTAGCTATTAGTTTAAGTAATATACTAACACCTTTATCAGAGATTGAAAATAAAATTAAACGCTCTCTTGAATCTAATTTAATAATAGCTATTTATAATCCTATTAGTAAAAGTAGAAAAGAGCCATTCAAACGATTTAAAAGACTTGTAGAAGATATTAGGGGTTCAGATTGCTTAGTAGGTATTGTTGAGGGTACTGATGATGGTCCTATAACTTCTGTTGTTAAAATTTCTAATCTTAGTGAAGAATTAGTCAATATGTCTTGTACTTTAATTGTAGGAAATGATTTAACATATATTCAGGATGGTTATATGATAACTCCACGAGGATATGTTATTAAATCTGAGATTCATCCTTTCTCTAGACAACATTATGAAAAATTTTTAATGGGTGAGGTGAAACATGGTCCTAAAAAGGATTGTGATTTTTATCCATGTCATTATGATGGACAATATTGTGATTTTTGTTATTGTCCGTTTTATCCATGTGGTGATAGTTCTACTGGGGGAAGTTGGATTAAAGGAAAGAATATCTGGGATTGTAAAGATTGCGATTGGATTCACAGTAAGGAAGGGGTAAATTGTATTAAAGATCCTTTAACTGAAATTTTAAAAGATGTTAATGATTTAAAAGATAAGAAAAAGACTTTATTAAAGCTTAGAAGAGCATGTTTGCTTAAAAATAATCCATATGACTTATAAAAAAATAAAGTTATGATAATGTGGGGCGATTTAACTGTCTATTAAAAATATTTTAGTTGAAATGAAGAATATGTCAGAGTTAATGGTAGATTTAGCTTATTCTGCAGTGTTATTTAATAGTAAAGATGCTGCTGAAGAAGTTTTGAAGTTAGAAAATCGTGTTAATTCTATGAATTATGATATTAAAAAACAATCGCTTGTAGCTGCAAGGTCTTATGAAGATGCTGAGAAATTAACTGCGCTTTTAGAAATTGCAGAGGCAGCTGAGAGCATGGCTAATGCTGCTAAAGATTTAGCTGATATTGTTATTACAGGATTTAAACCTCATCCAGTATTTAAAATGGTAATGGAAGAATCAGAGAAGATGATTATGAGAGTTACAGTAAGTAAATCTTCTGAACTTACAAATCAAACATTAGGAGATCTTCTTTTAGTAAATAGAACAGGAATGAGAGTAATTGCAATTAGACGTGATGATTCATGGATTTATGGTCCAGATAAGGATACTATAATTTTAGCAAATGATGTATTACTTTCTAAAGGCACTGAAACAGGATCAGAAGTACTATACAAATTAGCTGATGGTGAAATCACTTTTGATGAGGTACCTGAAGTTTTAGATGAAGAAGATTAAAAATATAATATATACTTTTTTTTTAGGTGAAATAAATGGTAATAGGTGAGATATTTGAAGGACAAAAAATTGAAGAAGATTCGCCAAACATCATTCTCACCATTAACATTTTTTGTTGATTCTATAATTTTACTATTTAACGTAATAAAAGGAACCTTCAGAAAGCTTATCAATTTTAGAAAATATTTTGATAATTTCTTATTAGATCATAAAAGAAGTATTAAAGAGGGTTTAATAGCATTATTTATCTGTGCATGTGGAGATTTAATTGCAGGAATAATATTAGGACAGATGACTTATTTTCTTGAAACATTTCCAGGTCTTCTTGTGTTGATTCCTGGAGCTATTGGAATGAGAGGAAATATTTTTGGTTCTTTTGGATCTAGAATTTCAACAAATCTTCATATTGGTATTTTAACACCAGAATTTAAGAAATCTAAAAATTTAACTAATAATATTTATTCATCCGTAGTTTTGACTCTTATATTATCTTTATTTTTAGCAATTATTGCTAAATGTTTGTGTATTATTTTAAATTATAATAGTATGAGCTTTATAGATTTTACACTTATAAGTGTAATTGCTGGTTTGATATCTAATGTAATAATGCTTCCTATTACTATGTTCATATCTCTTAAAAGTTTTGAAAATGGATGGGATCCAGATAATATTACAACACCAGTAATTGCAGCATTTGGAGATCTATTTACACTACCTGCTATTATTTTATCTATTTTTATATTAAATATATTAAATGGGAGTTATTTAATTAAATATATTGTGTTTATTTTTTTATTGATAGTAATTATTGTTATTTTTATTAATGTATTAAAAGAATCTAATGATTTAAAAATTATCGTAAAACAATCAACACCTGTTCTATTTATTTGTTCTATTTTAGGTGTAATAGCAGGAGGAATATTTAATAGTTCACTTACAACACTATTAACAAATACTAGCTTATTGACATTACTTCCATTATTTTCAGGTGAAAGTGGAAGTCTTGTGAGTATTTTAGGTGCAAGAATATCCTCAGGACTACATTCTGGTATAATAGAACCTATATTAAAACCTAAAAAAAATACATTTTACAACTTTCTATTAATTATTATATTATCCCTTATCATTTATCCCGTTATAGGAATACTATCTGATTTTTCAGCATATGTTATTGGTTCAACAGGACTAGGAATAGATAAGATCATTGAAATATCCACATTTTCAGGATTTATTTTAATGCCAATAATGATGATAATTGTTTTTTATGTATCAACAATATCTTATAGAAAAGGATTGGACCCAGATAATATCGTAATTCCAATCACTGCTAGTATAACAGATTCGATTTCAAGTTTAATTTTAATTATAATCTCATTAATTTTAACAAAAGTTATTATATTTTAATTTAATTTCAATTTTTAATAATGTTTAAATAATAGTTTATAAAAAGAGGTTATTATTGATATAAAATAAATTATTTATAAGATGATAAAAATGGAAATTAAAAAAGTATTTAAAGATTCTTTAAAATATCCCATAAATAATCCTCAACATTTTGTTATAATAGCTATATTATATGTTATTGCAAGTATACCTCTTTTTATTACATCATATAAATATGGACAAGATAATGCGATTGTATGGGCAATTTTTGTTATTATAGAACTTATAATTGGATTTATACTTGGGGGATATGAAATAAGTATAATATCTTATAGTACTACATATTATACAAATGAAGCACCTAAAATAGAATGCCAACATGATTTTATAATGGGAATAAAATCTGCAATTGTATCAATAGTATACTTTATAATACCACTTATAATAGTATTAATTGTAGGAGTTTTAACAGGTTTTGATTTTCTATCAATGATAAAATTATCTGCTAGTACTGCAACTGATGCAATATCTTCATCTATTCCTGCAACATTATTAACAGGAGCAATGATTACAGGCATAGTAGCTGTTGTTCTTTCAGTAATATTTTCTTTTTTCGCTTTAGTTGCATATGGAAGATTAGGGAAATCTAATAGTTTAGCTGAAGCATTGAATATATTAGAAGTAATAAAAGATATTGGAAAAGTAGGATGGTTAAAGTTTATAGAATGGTTTATAATATTTGTAATAATTAATATTATATTAGGATTAATCTCTTCAGCAATTTCTTTTATTCCATATATCGGAATTATACTTTCAGTATTCTTCATAGGAACTTATATATTATTCTTTACAGGAAGAGCAATAGGTTTAATGTATTCTGATGTATAAAAAAAAGATTAACTTCTTTTTTTATTTTTTATATTTTAGATTTCAAATAAAAATTAAAATATAATTTTTAATTTCTATTTTTTTTGATTTATTATTATTAAAGTTATTACTTTAATAAAATTTATTTATTATTATAATCTTAGATTATTATAGATAATTTTAATAATTGAATAATATTTTTTTATATTTGGAGGATTATCATGTCTGATACAATTAAATCATGGCGTCATATACAACAGAGATATAATCTTATAGGTTCAAAATGCACTGAATGTGAAAGTGTATTTTTTCCTGCAAGAGTGATATGTCCAAATTGTAGAAGAAAAGGAAATCTTGAACCATATTCATTTAGTGGAAAAGGTAAAATCTATAGTTTTTCTATAATAAGATCTCCTTCTGATGAATTTAAAAGAATAGCTCCATATGCAGTAGCTATTATTGAGTTAGAAGAAGGAGCTAAATTAACATCACAATTAGTTGATTGTGATATTAATAATTTAGAAATAGGGGATCCAGTTGAAATGGTATTTAGAAAAATATCAGAAGATGGAGAGGATGGAGTTATTTCATATGGATACAAATTCAAAGTTGTCAAATGAAGTTGGAGTAGTTTTAGTTTCTCATGGAAGCAGTTTACCATATGCAGAAGAAACATTTAATGAAATTAAAGATAAATTCATTAAAGCTACTAATCTTCCAACGGAAATAGGATATATGAAAGTTTCTGATCCTAGTATTTCTGAATCAATTAATATTTTAAAAACTAATAATCCTAAAATTAAAAGAATTATTGCTTTACCTGTTTTTTTAGCTGCCGGAATCCATACTAATATTGATATTCCGATTCTTTTAGGTTTAGATGTTCTTGAAACAGATCCAAGATGTCCTGATGGAAAATATCCTGAAGATCATTATCTTTCAACAGCTGATAAAGTTGATTTTGATGGAGAAATTACATTAACATCCCCTATTGGAGCTCATGATTCTATTTTAGATATTATTAATAAAAAAATTACAGATATTTTATGTGATATAGAATTAGAAGATAATATTGGTATTTTACTTGTATCTCATGGTAGTAGATTAGGTTATAATAAAGAATTTATTTCAGAAATTCAATCAAAATTTGATGAAACATATGATTTACCCAATACTTATGGTTTTATGGAGTTAGTAGAACCAAACATACCAACTTCAATTAACAAATTACTCAGTGATAATAAAAAAATTGAAAAATTAGTTGTTGTACCTGTATTTATTGCTCCTGGTGTTCATACAATATCAGATATTCCAACTATTTTGGGTTTAAAAAAATATACATCTGAACATGATGATCATCACCATCATATGCATGAACATAATGGTCATCACCATCATCATAGTTTAGATAAGATTGATTTTAATGGCGAGATTCTTTATTGTGATCCTATTGGTGCTGATGATATTTTAATAGATATTTTAAAAGAAAAAATTGAAGAAGTGCTCTAAAATATAATTTTTTAATATATACTTTTTTTTATAAGGGATATTTTTTTTATCAAAATTGATTGATTAATAATTATATAATATTATAACAAAATAATATAATATCAAATATAATTGTGGTTTTTTATGGTAAATTTTAATAATTCAAAAATTGGAATATTACTTTTAAGTCATGGTAGTAGATTACCGCAAGGAGAAGAAGTAATAAAATCATATGTAGAAATGTTTCAAACAGAATATCCTGGTATTATTATAGATTATGCATTTATGGAACTTAAACAACCAAATATTCCAGAAACAATAAATAAACTAACAACAGAAAATGACATAGAAAAATTGATTGTGGTGCCAGTATTTATTGCACATGGTTTACATACAAAAAGAGATATACCTAAAATCCTTGGAATTCAAGAAGAAGATTTTGATATAGATAATACAAATCACCATCACCATGATCATAAATCTGAAGATGAAGATCAATCTATTGATTTTGACGGTGAAATAATTTTTACAGATCCTTTGGGAGCAGATCCTAGAATATATGAAATAATTAAAGATAGAGTTTTTAATAACTTTTAAATAATATAATCTATCTAAAATAAAGATGTACTAAAAATTTTTTTTAAAATGGTTAGAAATTATGAAATTTAATAAAATATTTTTAATATCAATATTATTATTATTTGTTTCTCTTTCTACTATAAGTGCAGAAGATATAAACAATGAAGATATCTCTGTTAATGGAGTTGATGATTCTATTTCAGATATACAAACTCCAAATACAGTAAATGAAATATCAAATAATAATATAAATACATATGATGATGTAGATTTAGATCAAAATTCATCTGAAGATTCTGATTCAGAGAATAATGGAAATAATAGTCAGGATTCATTAGATGATAATAACACTAATGATTCTATTAATAGTTCAGATAATATTACTGATGATAAAGGTAATATAACAGATAATTCAACTTCTGATGAAAATAATACTACAAAAGAACCATTACCAACTGATATTGTAGTTGAAGATGTTGAAAATCGTTATCATCTTAATCAAAGTTATTCAGTAGATCTTAATAGTAATAGCACTGTTTTAGCTGGTCAAAATATTACCTTTTTATTAGATGGTAAAATTATTGGCATCGGAATAACTGATGAAAATGGAACTGCATATTTAAATTATGATTTCATGCCTGGAGATTATAATGTAACTGTAATGTTTAACGGCACATCAGAATATGCTGCATCTACAGCAATTTTTAATGTTAAAATTTTAGATAACACTACTATTATTGCAGATGACTTGATTAAATATTTCAGGAATGCTTCACGTTATTATGCTACATTCCTTAATGAGGAAGGTATGCCATTAGCAAATACTAATGTAACATTTAGCGTAAATGGAAAAAGTTACACTGTAGAAACTGATGAGAATGGTACTGCAAGTTTAGGAATTAATTTAGATCCAGGGGTTTATCAAATTACTCTTACTAATCCTAACACTAATCAAACTTTGAATTATAATATTACCATTTTATCAACTATTCAAGGTGATGATCTTGTTAAATATTTCAGGAATGCTTCACGTTATTATGCTACATTCCTTAATGAGGATGGTGCACCTTTAGCACATCAAAATGTAACATTTAATATAAATGGTGTGATTTATTATAAAGAAACTAATGAGAATGGTACTGCTGATTTAGGAATTAATCTTTTACCTGGGGAATACGTTATAACTGCTACTAACTTATTTAATAATCAACAATTTAGTAATAATATTACAGTTTTAAGTACTATAAATACTACAGATGTTGTTAAATATTTCCGTAATGGAACTCAATTTTTAGCAAAAGTAGTAGATTCTAATGGTAATATAGTTAGAGGGGTTAATGTAACATTTAATATTAATGGTAAGTTTTATACTAAACAAACTGATGAAAATGGTGTTGCAATATTGAATATTAATCTTAATCCTGGTAATTATACTATAACTACTTATAATGCTTTAACTAATCAAAGTATTGGTAATACAGTTGAGGTACTCCCAACACTCGCTGCTGAAAATTTAACTAAAACTTATGGTCAAGATGGTTCTTATGTGGTACGTTTTGTTGATGGTCAAGGAAATCCTATGGCTAATCAAATTGTAACATTCAATATTCATGGTAGGTTTTATACTAGAACTACTGATGAGAATGGTACTGCAAGTTTAGCAATCAATTTATATCCAGGAACATATATTATATCAGCATATTGTAATGATGCTTCAATTAGTAATACAATTGTTGTTAATAAATTAAGTGCAAAAATTTCTCTTTTAACTTCTTCTATTATGAGCGGTCAATCTATTAAATATAGTTTTGTAAATGAAGCTACTGGAGAACCTATTGTAGGTTTAAGAGCAATTTTATATTATATGGTTAATGGAAACTTTGAAAGAGGATGGTATGTAACAACAGATAGTTCTGGTGTTGCTAGTTTAAGAGTAACTGCAGATACAGGTTCATATATGTTTGCAGCAGTTATTCAAAACAATCCATTATATGGAGATATAATGACTATAAATTCAATTAGTATTAAAGCCTAAAATAAATTCTAGATATTCTTTTTCTTTTTTTTTTAGGTTTTCTTATTTATTTCACTTATTTTTTTTTAGATCAATATTTATATTTATTTCTTTATTATTATATACAATATATGAATTTAAAGGTATCAGATATAGGAGAAAAAAGAATAGTTAAATATATTTTAAGTAAATGTAAATCAATTACTCCTGATGATTGTGCTGTTACTTCTTTAAATAATGATCTTAATTTAGTATCTACAACTGACATGCTTATTCAATCTTATCATTTTCCTGATTTTATGGATTATTATGATATGGGATTTAAATCAGTCACTGTAAATGTTAGTGATATTGCATCAATGGGGGCTAAACCGTTAGGATACCTTTCATCAATTGCACTTTTTAATGATTTAGATTGGGAGTGTTTTAAACAATTATTTCAAGGAATTTTAGATGCATGTGATTATTATAATATACCTTTGATTGGCGGTGATATTAATCAAGCATCAGAAATTATAATATCAGGAACAGCATTAGGATTGTCTAAAAATGTTTTAAGAAAAAATGTTTACAATAAAGGAGATTTAATAGCTATTACCGGAGATCTTGGTCTTCAAGGTTTAAATTTTTATAAAAAAATATATAAACAACCTTTTGCTAAAGTTCGTGAAGGATTAATATTAAATGATAATGGAATTACAGCTGCAACAGATATAACTGATGGTTTATCAAGTGAATTATATGAAATGTTTAATGGTGAAATGGGTTTTTTAATATATGAGAATAAATTTGATATTACAGATGAGTTTAAAAAACAAGCTGAAAGTTTAAATATTGACTATTTAGATTTAATATTAAATTTTGGTGAGGATTTTGAGTTATTATTTATATTTCCTAAATGTAAAAAGAAAACACTTGAAAAACTAATGAATTTTAAGGTTATTGGTGAGGTAATAGAAAATTCAGATATAGAAATAATTTTATCTAATGGAAAAAAAGAGAAACTAGTAAATAAAGGATATGAACATTTTTAAAAAGAGAAGATAGCTTATGAGGTTTAAGAAAAGTTCTAAAAATAGAAAATTAATGTGTGAAATATGTGCTAATTATTGTAAAATTAAAGAAAATGATTATGGTATCTGCAGACAATATAAAAATATAGATGGTGAGCTTATTGATTGTAATTATGGTGTAATTTCTTCGGTTAATGTTGATCCTATTGAAAAAAAACCTCTTAATAATTTCTTGCCAGATAGTTTAACTTATTCTTTAGGTGGATTTGGCTGTAATATGGGATGTTTGCACTGTCAAAACTATATGATTTCACATGAATATAATGAATTTTCAAGTGCTATTAAAATGACACCAGAGAGAATAGTAGAAAATGCTATTAATTCTAATTGTAAGTCAATATCTTGGACATATAATGAACCTACAGTAAATCTACCATTTAATCATAATGTTTCTTTAGTTGCACGAGATAAAGGACTTAAAATAATTTATGTAAGTAATGGATATATGAGCACAAGATCTATTGAAGAAATATTAACTTTTGTAGATGCTTTCAATATTGATTTAAAAGCATTTTCTACAGATTTTTATAAAAATATTTGTAAAGCACATTTAGATGTGGTTTTAGATAATCTTAAAAAAATATATTCAAGTGGTAAACACCTTGAAATAACAAATTTATTAATAAATAATAAAAACGATTCAGAAAAACAAATAAAAGATTTAATAGAGTTTATATCAACGGAATTATCAAAAGATGTTCCAATTCATTTCTCAAGAGCATTTCCATACTATAAAATGACTGATATAACTCCTACTTATAGTAAAGTTTTGTTTAAAGCAAAAGAAATTGCTGAGGATTATGGTATGAAACATGTTTATCTGGGAAATATATAAATCTATTATTCTTTGAAGCTAACTCTTTCAAATTTCTCCACATTTTTAAATGATTTGGTTGCATCTATACCTACTTTTGTGGTTGTACCATCACTTTTTGCTACGGGATCAAGAGAAGATCCTCTAACATTAGGTACAATCATAATATCTTGGTCTGCTTTTACACGTGTGGCTATTGAATATTCAACATCTTCAATATCAAAAATATTTATATCATCATCCACTACAATTGCATGTTTAAGGGAAGGATGAGCTGAAAGAGAGGCCATAATGGCATTTTTACCATCACCTTCAGTTTGTTTTTTAATAGATATAACTGCGTGTAACCAACAACAACCACCTTCAGTTAATACAACATTTTTCACAGTAGGAACACTATTTTTGACAGCTTTAAATATTCTAGGCTCTTGAGGAAGCCCCTGTAGAAGTTTATGTTCAAATCCTGCAGGAATTATGGCATGATATTGCGGGTTATTTTTTTTAATATGCATTTTAGATAAATGTATGATAGGTTGATTTCGAATAATATCATATGTATCTGTTAAATCAACAAAAGGTCCTTCAGCAAATGTTTCACTTATAGATATTTTACCTTCAAATATAATATCTCCTTGAGGCACTTCAATACCATCATTGGTTTTTATTAAAGTTAAATTAGAATTTTTAAATGCATTAGCTACATCCATTTCATTAAAATCTATAGGAATAGAACATGTGCTTGATAAAAGAATGGCAGGATCCATCCCAATAGCTATTGCAATTTTTAAATCTTCACCTAATTCTTGAGCGTTTTGGAAATAAGTATAGAGATTTCTTGGAACTATTCTAATAGCTAATCTTTTATTGTCTATAACCATCATTCTATGAATTGATGCATTTTGCACGCCTGTTTTGGGGTCCTTCGCTAATACTACTCCTGCGGTAATATAGGGTCCACCGTCTCTTTCATAATGTGTTAAAATAGGAATTTTATCTAAATTAGCGTTACTTGTATTATAATTAGAAAAATCAGTAAAATTTGTAACTTTAATGGGATTGTCACTACATTTAATTATTTTTTCTGTAATGTTAGATATTTTACAATTTAGAGAATCAGCTATTTTTTTTCTTGTATTGCAGATTCCAGAGATAATTGGTATTTCGAATCCTTTAACATTATTTAAAATTACTGTATCTCTTGGATATTGTCTTAAAATTTTACAAGCTTCATATTTAGGATCTACTTCTTTATTAATTTCAACAACCATGAATAATCACTTATATATTGATTTTTTTATTTCTAATTTTTTCTAAATTGTTTTGTACTTTGGAATCATCATTAGATAACATTTGACCTGCAAGTATTCCAGCATTTCTTCCATTATTTATCCCTAAAGTACCTACAGGAAATCCTGGAGGCATATTTACCATGCTTAAAAGAGAATCATATCCAAACTCATCTTTACAAGGAACTCCTATAACAGGTTTACTTGTTAGACTTGTTAAAACTCCTGTTACGACTGCGGATTTAGAACTTATTCCAATAAATATTTCAGTATTTTTCATTCCAAGAACATAATTACGAAATTTTTTAGGTTGTCTAATAGGACAAATTATTTGTAAATCATGATTTATTTGAAGCCTATCTAATACTACGGCAGTTTTTTTAGCTACTACTAAATCCATATAATTACTGGCTATAATGGAAACTTTATTATCATAATTAAATTCAGGATATTCTTTTACAGGTTCATTTTCAATTTTAAGATTTTTAACTCTTAAAAAATCATTATTAATATATTTATTTTCTATTTTTTGAATAATCTTTTCATTAGATTCAATAACCTTTTTCTCATATTCTTCTCGTAATTTAAAAATATTTTCAGCAACTTTAGAATCATTAAGAGCAATAATTTGACCAGTAAGAATAGCTGCGTTTTCTCCCCTGTTTACACCTACTGTAGCTATGGGGTATGGATAAGGCATTTGAACTTCTGAATAAAGAGAATCTAAACCATCTAAATTAACGGATACAGGAACACCTATAACAGGTTTGGAAGTATAAGCAGCTATTACTCCAGGTAAATGAGCAGCAAGACCCGCAATTCCAATAAATACTTTTATACCTTCATTTGTACCTTTTTGAACAAGTTCTCTTACTAAGTCATAAGTTCTATGCGCTGAAGCTATTTTTAAACTATAAGGAATTTCTAACTTCTCTAACATATTTGTAGTCTTTTTAGCTATTTCAATATCAGACCCACTTCCTAATATAACCATAACTTTTGGAATCATATTAACATTACCTTATTTAATAAATACTTACCATTAGTTTAAACTAATATATATGGATTTTTCTTTTAAATTACTCAAAAAGAAATTTTTAATTTTTATTTACCATAAAACATAATACGACGAGCAGAAAAATTCCAGAAAAGAACTATAATCGAAGCAATTAATTTAGACCAAATATAGTTTATATTAAAAATATCAACAAAGAGATATAATAAAATTTCTGTAAAAACAAGACCTATTAAGCTAATTAATATAAAAAGATTAAATTCTATTAATCTATTTTCAATATGGTCTTGATTAAAAACCCATGATGTACTGAGATAGTAATTAACAAGAACAGATATAAAAAAGGCAATAGCTGCAGATATCAAATAATTTAAATTTATAAAATTGATCAATAATAGATAAATGCAAAAGTCTATGATAAATGATGTTCCACCAACAAATATATATCTAAAAAACTGAAGAAAAGGATTATCTGTTCTTTTTTTAAATAATATATATATAAAATTATCTTTCATTTTTTATATCCAGCTAAAAATTTAATTTATTAATTAAGTATTAATTTTATAAAAAATTATATAAAAATTATCATATAATAGAAATAACTATATATATTCATCGATAAAATTTTATTGTGAAATGAATATGAAAAATAAAAAATCTTCATTTAAAAAAGGAAAATGGGCTTATCATTTAAAGAAAAAAACAGCTGATAAACATTCTGCACTAGCAGATAATATAGCAAGATTACAAAAAAAAGATCTTGGATTTAAAGATGGGGAAGAATGAGAACAGTTATTCTCATACCTTGTTTTAACGAGGAATTTACAATTGAAAAAGTTATAAAAGATTATCAAAAATTAATGCCTAATGCAGATATTTATGTATATGATAATAACTCGCAAGATAATACATATCAAATAGCTAAAAATGCAGGAGCAATTGTTAAAAGAGAATACAGACAAGGTAAAGGAAACGTAGTCAGGTCAATGTTTAGAGACATTAATGCTGATTGTTACATAATGATAGATGGAGATGATACATATCCTGCAGAAGCAGCTCCTGAAATAGAAAAACTAATTTTATCTGGCAAAGCAGATATGGTGATTGGGGATAGATTATCATGTACCTATTTTGAAGAAAATAAAAGACCATTTCATAATATAGGGAATAGGTTTGTTAGAAAGTTTATAAACACTGTTTTTAAAAGTAATCTATCAGATATTTTAACAGGAATGAGAGGATTTAGTTATGAATTTGCAAAATCATTCCCTATTTCATCTAAAGAATTTGAAATCGAAACAGAAATGAGTATATTTGCACTTACACATAATTTTTTAATAAAAGAAGTGCCTATAAAATACAAAGATAGAATAGAAGGAAGTGAACCAAAACTTAATACATATAGAGATGGGATAAAAGTAATTAAGGTTTTATTCGCATTTTTTAGAGACACCAAACCTCTTTTTTATTTCTCACTTTTAACATTAATACTACTTATAATAGCTTTAATTTATTTCACACCTGTGTTTTTTAATTATCTAGAGACAGGGTATGTTGATAAAATCCCTACATTAATAATGGTTGTGGGAATAGCTATTATTGCTATAATAATCTTTTTTACTGGTGTTATTTTACATATATTAAACAAACAACACTATCAACAATTTGAAAATTATTTAACAACTTTAAGATTAAATAAAAAAGATTAATAATTAATAATAAGGATTATATTAGGAGATATTATATCTCTAATAATTTAAACTTAAGGTTAACATCATAACGGCAGCTATAAAAATAATAGCCAATGTTATACTTAATATCTGGAATTTATTTTTATTAATTTTATTGAGATTTAAATTAAAAATAAATGGTAAAAAGATTAATAAAGGAATGAAATATCTTCCCATTACGCCACTTACAATAATATGTGATCCTACAGGAACCCATGTTAAATATTGAACGAAAAAAAGTCCCACATAAATTATAACTAAAATAATAAAAGCTTTAAGTTTGTTTAAAAATCTGATTTTTTCTTTTAAAGGATATAATAAAGAAAAAAGTATGAAAAATATTGAATATAAGTAAGTAAGTAAACTAGAATAATATGAATTGGGACCATTTGAAAAATTAAACAATCTATAAGTTATTGTTGGTAAATTTAAAAATGTATTAAAGAAATACCATATATCAAATGATGGATTTGAGAGCATAAAATCTAGTTGTTGTGATCCATTAACATGTTTAGCTAAAAAATAATCGATTCTCCATGAATTTTGAATTTGTGTTGTTGAATAACTACACCAACTCACACCTGTAAGTAAAACAGCTAAAATGGCTAATTTTGAAATAATATGTTGTTGATGGTCTTTGAAATTAGCGGTTGGGACTATAAATATTAAAAAAGCTAATGCTAAATAAGGGGGCTTTAAAAGACCGCATAAAATAATACTTCCATAAAAAATACCTAAATCTAAATATTTTATTTTATTTGATTTATATAAAATAAAAAAGTATGCGATAGCTAAAATAGCAAATGCATTAAAAAAACAATCTGCACTTGTAGATGCAGCTTGATAAATAGCTAATGGGAATATACTGATAATTAATAATGGAAATTTGAATATGGGAACTTTTTTAATTGATATAGCTATTACACAACTATAAAGTAGAATATTACAAAATCTCGCAAGCCATAAAAGCCATATGCTATTTAAATCTAATAATTTTGCTATTTCCATTCCAATAGCTTGTGCAATATAAGCATAAAATGGATTTTGGGCAAAAGCCGAGTTAAAATAGTTATTTCCATAATCAATTTTTGAATCATCAATTCCTGTATTAAAAACATTAATTCCTCTTGAATTGGCTAAATCAACAACTGAATTAATAGCTTCATAACCATTATACTCTGTATTGGGAATTATAACATAATCTGGCTGTAAATTACCTTCAGATAATATATATGATCTTATAGTATGCTCTCCTTCATCTGAAATATCATTTATAGGAGATAAAAATAGTGAAATTATTCCAAAGGACAATATTATTATAAAAGATAATTTATGTAAATTTTGATTATTAATATTAAAATAACAAATCGAAACTACTCCAATTACTAATAATAAAATAAATAATAATGATGCAAGTGTTATATTTTCAAATTTATTTGGAACTAAAAACCAAAGTGTAAAAAAGATTAAAAGCACAATATATACCAATAAATACTTTTTCTTATTTAATATAGCCACTTTAATATTCATATAAAATCATAATAATTTCTTAAATCAGACTCTTTTTATTATATCTTATTTTATTTTTTTAATAGTAAAAATATTATTATTAAATAAAATATTTAAGATTTTAATTTAAAATAATTTATTAAATAGATAAATTATATTACCTTTATTTTTTTTCTTTATAATTCTGTAAAAACATTTATACTATTTAATTAACAAATTTAAACCTATATAAATTATATTTATGAAGGTGAATTTTTGTCTTGGTTAATAGTATTATTAACTTTTTTATTGACTTCATTTAATACAACAAAAAATAATAATGAACATGAAAAAATAGCTATTATCATTCCTGCTTTTAATGAAGAAGAAAATGTATCAACTGTTATTGAAGTTATTAAAAAATTAGATTATGTTGATGAAATTATTGTAGTTGATGATGGATCAACAGATAACACAGCTGAAGAAGTTAAAAAAACTAAAGTTACTCTATTAACTCATTCTAAAAATAAAGGTAAAGGAGAAGCAATTAAAACAGGTTATAAATATACAGATGCCGATATACTAGCATTTATTGATGCAGATATTCAAAATTTAACAGAAAAAAAAGTTGATGCTATAATAAGACCTATCTTAGAAGGTAAAACAGAAATCACAAAAACAAAATTCGCCCGTGAAAAAGGACGCGTAACAGAACTTACTGCAAAACCACTTTTAAATTTCTTTTTTCCAGAAATTTCATTTGAACAACCTTTAAGCGGTCAATTTGCAGCTAAAAAAAGCGCACTTAAAAAAATAAATTTTGAACCAGATTATGGAGTAGATGTTGGAATTGTGTTAGATGCAGATGTACAAGGAATAACAATTCAAGAAATAGATATAGGTAATATCAAACATGACATGTCACCATTAGAAGATTTACATTTAATGGCTAATGAGGTTGTAAGAACAATTATAAATAGAGCTAATAATTATGGAAGAATAGTATTAATTGATGATATTGGTTACTTTATTCGAATGACAATTGTGGGTCTTTCATTAATTATTCTCGGATTATTTACAATCTTCTTTGTTAAATTTTTCCCATTAGAAATCGGTGTTATAATTGTTATAATTGGAATAGTCATGACCATTTATTATTTAATTAAGGTTATTGTAAAATCTATTGCAATGTTTAAAAGGATTCCTAAAGGTAATTTATTAAAATCATTTATCAAAATTCATTTTCCCGTTTTAATTTCAGCTATTGTTTTAATTTTAATGATTTCAACATTTATTGGAGCAGCTACATTTGATAATGGTTCGATTTCTATTGAGCCTACATCAAGAAATTTAATATTATTTTCTGAAGATAGTAGTGATGCAATTTCTGTAAGAGGACCATACTCAGTAGATAGTTCATTTAACAATGAGTCTAATATATTAAGAATACCAAGGGATGCACTTGATAGTTTAGGTCTTGATTATGGCGACAGATTAATCATAGATAATAGACCATATGAGATAAATCAAACAACATTAGATGAAGTGTATATATTAAGACTTCCAGCTGAGGTAAAACAAGTACTACAATTAAGTGATGGCGATATAATTCAAAATAGTAGACTCACACAAATATTTGAAGGAAACGTAGCTATTCATAATATCTCAACAACTGATAACTACACATTATCTGATTCATATATTATATCACCACGTCATGAAAGCTATAAATTGGACATAACTATCGATAATCAATCATTTGGATCTATTACAGGAATATTTATTGAAAATAATACATATGCTATTAAATTTAATAAAGATACCATAGGCACATTAAATTACACAAACGGATCATTCTCAAAAAATAGCTATATATTTAATTATGATAATCATAAGATAACAATTAATATTACAGATGATAATATAACTTCAATTCAACAATTTTTAAATAGCCAACAAGGCCATTTCTTACAAATTAATTCTGTAAAATAAAAAAAAATAGATATAGAATTTATTCTATTATATCTTTATTATAAATTTTCACAGCCTCTTCAACATCATTATAAAGTCCAAGAGCCGCAAGAGCACCTATTTTACCTTGATCACCAGTAATTGCTATTAAAGGAATATTTAGATCTTTAGCTACTTTTTCTGCTGTTTCCAAGTCCATCATTTTAGATTTAGTATCAATAGAATATTGTCTTAATTTTTCAGGAATTTCAAGACCTTCTAAAATAGCAATCGCTGTTTTATCAGATAATGTGTCTCTTTTAAGAATTTCTATAGTTTTATTAATTAATTTTTCTTTTTTTTCACTTTCAACAGCGAAAGTCAAAGCTATAGAAACACAATTTTGAGTTTTATAAGGATTATGAGGGTATAACTGAATAATAGTATGATCTAAATATTCAAATCCTTCTTTTTCAAGTTCAATACCTAAATTATTGGCCATTGTCCATGTAGCGCCAGAGTTTTTAGTATCTGTATCATCAATACCAATAACTATCTTTTTCATTTTTGGTGTTACAATAGTAGCCCTACCAGATTTTGAACCACCTCCAACTTCCAATAACTCAATATATTTAACACCTGCACCCATTCCCCTACACATTCCAGCACCAACACCTGCACCTGCAAGACCAGAATGAGTTACTTTAACTTCCTCATTTTCAACTTTAATCTCATCAATACCAGCCGCATTAAAACTAGCTTTCAAATCAATTGGAGCACTTCCCACATGACAAGAATAAACATGTTTATTCCCATCTCTATATGCACTATCAATAAGATCACTATTATTTTTATATTGATTTAAAAGCCAATGAGAACCTGAAACGCATGGATGAAATTCTACAATTTCTACTTTATCTTTATCCACCATTGTAAGAACTTTTTCATAAGGGGCGATCCATGGATCATTGAATTTTTCTTTTAATTGTTTAGGTTTTAAAATCTCCATTTAATCATCTAAATTTCATTTAATCTATCACACATTTTAATAGCAGCATTAACAGCTTTTTTACCCATATCTACACGACGATGAGCATCTAATCTAGTCATACCTGGTCCACTTATACCCAATGTGACAGGTTTTTCAAATTCTAAAGATAAATCTGCAATTTTACGAGACGCATGTTGTGCTACTATTTGATCATGATCTGTCGCACCTTCAATCACAGCTCCAATTGCCACAATTGCATCAATATCATCCTTTTCAAGAAGTTTTTTAATAATTAAAGCCATATCAAAAACTCCCGGCACAGTTACAACCTTAGTTATTTCACAATCATGAAATTTTGCTTCTTCTTTTGCAAGCCCTAACATCATTTGTGTTATATCATAATTAAATTCTGCTACAACAGCCCCAATTTTATATTTTACCATATTCTAAATCCCCAACTAAATGCATTTAAATATTTTAATTTTATCCTACTACTAATAATATAAGCAGTACTCACTGGATTCACAATGAACTGCGAACCTAATTTTTATCCTACTACTAATAATATAAACGCTGCTACTCCACTTAAAGCCATAATTAAAATAATAAAAAGCGCAGCTATTTGCATTTTATTCATCAAAATCGCTCCATATAAGTTATATATTATAATATTTTTTCATTTAAATATTTTTAATTTATTTAAAAATGAATTATTATTTGATTTATTTTTTAATTCCTCATTCTCAATTTCTAATTTTTTTATTTTTTCTTCATAAATTTTATCTTTTTTAAATTCTTCTTGTACAATTTGAATCAACTCTTCAATTTTTTGAGCTAAATGTGTTTTTCTTTTTCCCATATACTCAAATATTTCTTCAAAGTTTTCCTGATCATAGTTCACATATTCTTGCTTTTTAGAATCATTTGAAAAATTATTCTTATCTAAAATCTTTTCTTCCATAATTTTATTAATCATATTTTTATTTTCTATAAAATTATTTAGATGAGTTTTATATTTTGTATCTATTTTATCCATTATGCTTCCTTTTTCACATATAGTCCAAATATCTGTTGAACTTCCTTTATAATCTGAAATTTTAGAAGGTAAGAAAGGATTTTTACTATAACTTAATTTAGTTTTACTATCTTCTACAATTAACACATCAAATTTTGTTGTAAGATTTAAAAATTCCAAATAACTCACTGTTGGATTAATTATAGTTTTGTCAAAAATATCTGAACTTAATATTTGTTCAAACATTATTTTATTAGGAGTAAATAAATGTAGTCTAAATTTATCTTTATATTCTTTATTCATATTGTCAAAAGCATTTATTAAATCTTCAAGATTTCTATTACCAAAAATTACTCCAAAATAAGCAAAATTTACATAAGAATTATCAATTTCATAAGCACTATCTTTTATATAATAATATTTCTTATCAAGTGTTGGATGAGGTTTAATAACTGATTTTTCATTAATTAAATCGTTTAATTGCGGAAAATTCTCAATCATGACATCTTTTTGATTTTCATTAGTGAAAATTAACTCATCTGCTCCAATAAATGTTAAATATTCAGAAATATAATTAATGGTATCATTTACTTTAAGTATATCTTTATTTTCAGGTAATGTCTCATTAAAATAATTAATAATTTTCTCATCATCAATAGGTTCACTTAAATATTGATGATTAAAATTATATATTAATGGATCTGAAAATTCAGCTTTCCAAAAAGTTTGAGGATATTTAATTTTATAAAAATAAGCTAAAAAATGAGAATGAACAAAATTTGCTCTACTATAAATAGTATTATAAATCTGCTTATTTTCTAATTTAGCCAATCCCATTTTGATAAAATTAGAAATATTGTCCCAATCATTTTTAAAAGGTAAATCTATAACTATTCTATCTAAAATAAACTGATCTACAAGTTTATTTAAATCAAAATCTTTATTTAGATTATTTAAACTAGCAAAAATAACATCAACATTTTTTTTACTTGTTAAAATACGTTTAGCTACAACATTACTAGAAGTTGTATTCGTAGGTGAAAACGCATAAGATATGACTAATTCATTATTTGGTAAATCAAGATATTTATTATTCTCTGCTAAATATTTATACGGAAAAAATTCAAAATCATATGAAATTATATCATTTAAAACTTTCTTAAAATCATCAGGATAATTATCAATATATTCATTTATTTTTACAACTTGCCCTCCTGTTAAAGATTTTAAAAAAGCTATTTTTTCGGGTCTTTTAGTCAATTTTAAACCTTTATTTATCTCATTAATAACTTTAAGCCTATCAATAACATTAAATTTATAAGATAAAGGTTTTCTAGAAATAGAATTCTCTCTCCAAGTTCTATAATAATTAGCATCTAATGATTTATCAACAACAAAAAATTCAAAATCATTTTCCATATAAAATATTGAATAATATCCAATATCCACACCATTTTCAAGTTCAGGATTAAAAGAAGATCTTTTAACAGCTTCAGTAGGAATTAACTTATCAGTAGTAATTACAAGAATATCCCTAATATAACTGTAAGGATCTTCTATAATTCCGCTTGTTTGAAGTAAAGGAGGAGTTAAATAAGAATTTCTTATCTCATAACTATCTTCATCTACATCATAAAAAGTTCCAATAGTTATTCTATTAGGCTTAGCATTATCTAAAAGCACTTCAAAATATTTCGGACTAATAAAATCATCATCATCAATAAATATAGTATAACTATAGTTAGCTAATCTTATACCTCTATTTCTAGCATTACATACTCCTTTTTTACTATTTGTTAAACGAATATTTAATTCAGGATTTTCTCTTGAAAAATCCTCAACGATTTTTATAGTATTATCAAGCTCACCGTTTACAATAATTATAGCTTCAAAAAGTTTATAATCTAAAGTCTGATTTTTTAAAGAATCTAATAACTTTCCAATATATTTTTGACTTTTATATGCAGGAATTATCGCAGATATTCCTTCTTTCAAACTCATATTTTTAACCACATATCTATATTTTTTTTATAGATTATTTTTAATAGCTCTTGCCATTTCAAATGTATTAGCAGAACCTCCTAAATCACCAGTTAATTCAACTCCCTCTTCAAGAACTTTTAAAATAGCATTATCTAATCTATCCGCTTCCTTATTTTCGCCAAGATATCTAAGCATCATTTCAGCAGAAAGTAACATCGCAATAGGATTGGCTTTTTTTTCACCTGCAATATCAGGTGCAGAACCATGAACGGGTTCAAATAAAGCAGCATCTTCACCAATATTTGCAGAAGGAATCAAACCAAGACCACCAACAATACCTGCTCCCTCATCAGATAGTATATCCCCAAATAAATTAGTAGTTACAATAACTTCAAAGTTTTCAGGATTAGTTATTAAATACATTGCAGTTGCATCAACATAGAAATCTTCAGCATCAATATCAGGATATTCTTCTGCAATTTCATAAAATATTTCTTTAAATAAACCATCAGTTTTTTTAAGTACATTAGCTTTATGAACAGCAGTAACTTTATTTTTATTATTTTGCATAGCATAGTCAAAAGCATACCTAATTATCCTCTCTTCAGCTTCTTTAGTAATAATACGTTTAGCTATCGCACCATCATCTATTAATTCTTCTTGATTTGCAATATAAAGACCTTCAGTATTTTCACGAACAATCATAAAATCTACATTATCAAATAAAGCATTAGTATTAGGATAAGATTTTACAGGTCTTAAATTTGCAAACATTTTCATTTCTTGCCGGATTCTTACAATTACATCTGAAGCGGTTTCACCTGCTGCCCCAAACAAACATGCATCTGAATTTTTAATAAGATCTAAAGTTTCTTTTGGAAGAGCAATACCCTTTTTTTCTTTACATTTATCACCTGCTAATCCATATTCATATTCAAAATCAATATCTAAACCATCTAAAACTTTTATAGTAGCTTCCATAACTTCCACACCAATTCCATCACCAGGAATCACCGCAATTTTATAACTATTTTTGTTTGAGATATTCAATTAAACCACCTTTTTCTAATATTTCTAACATAAAGGAAGGTAATTTTTTAAATTTAATACTTTCACCATTTTCAGATGTAATAATTCCTTTTTCCATATCTACTTCGATTTCATCTCCATCATTCACAAGATCCATAATTCCAGGAGCTTCAAGAAGAGGCATTCCAACATTCGTTGAATTTCTATAAAAAATTCTAGCAAACGATTCAGCTATTACCGCACTAGCACCTATTCCTTTAAGAGCTATAGGAGCATGTTCTCTTGAAGAACCGCAGCCAAAATTATTTCCCGCGACTATAAAATCTCCAATATTAAATTTTTCATTAAAATCAGCATCTAATCCTTCCATACAATGTTGAGCTAATTTTTTTTCATCTGTATAAATTAGATATCTTCCAGGAAGAATAATGTCTGTATCAATATCATTTCCAAATTTCCAAACTTTACCTTTCATTTTTTCCCCTCTGGTGTAACAATTCTACCTTCAATTGCAGATGCAGCAGCTACTGCAGCAGAAGATAAATAAACTTTTCCTTCAGGACTTCCCTGTCTTCCTTTAAAGTTTCTGTTGGATGTTGAAAGACTTACTTCTCCAGGTCCAATAATGCCAGTATGTCCTCCAAGACATGGACCACAGCAGGGTGCAGAAACTAATGCTCCAGCATCAACGAATATTTTTATTAAACCTTCGTCAAGAGCTTTAGTATAAACTTCTTTTGAAGCTGGAATAACTAACATTCTAGTTCCATTAGCTATTTTTTGTCCTTTTAAAATTTTAGCTGCATCTCTTAAATCACTGATTCTTCCGTTAGTACATGAACCTAAAAATACTTGGTCAATTTCTTGATCTACTTCACTTACTGGTTTTACATTATCTACATTATTTGGACAAGATACTTGAGGTTCCAGTTCACTTACATCAATATTAATAATATTTAATGATGGAGCGTCTAAATCTGTTTTAACTATATCATATGTTTTATTTGAACGACTTTGAACGTACTTTATTGTTTTTTCATCTGGTTCTACCATTCCAGTTTTTCCACCCATTTCAATAGCCATATTACAAAGAACCATTCTATCAGAAATAGTCATATCACTAACAGTTTGACCTGCAAATTCGCATGATTTATAAGTTGATCCATCAGCACCCATTTTTCCAATAATATTTAAAATCACATCTTTAGCATATACATTATCTTTTAATTTTCCTGTAATTTCAAATCTGTTAGTTTCGGGCACTTTAAACCATAATTTACCTTCAGAGAATACCATAGCCATATCTGTTGAACCAATACCTGTTGCAAAAGCACCTAATGCACCATGAGTACATGTATGTGAGTCTGCTCCAACAATAATTTCTCCAGGAACAACATGGCCTAATTCGGGCAATATCTGATGACATACTCCTGCATTAACATCATAAAAATTTTCAATTTTTTGTTCTTCTACAAATTTTCTCATTATAATATGGTTATTAGCTGAGTCAATAGAATCTGCTGGAACTTGATGATCGAAAGGAATAACAATTTTTGATGGATCCCATACTTTTTCAGTACCAATTTCTTTAAAAGATTGTACAGCAAGAGGGCCTGTTAGATCATGAGTCATTGCAACATCAATATTTGAAATAACAATATCTCCAGCTTCAATATCATTCATACCAGAAGCTCTAGCTAAAATCTTTTCAGACATTGTTTTTGACATAATTTTTAAACCTCTTTTATAAAATTATCATTAGAATATATAAAAATTCTATAAATAAACATTATTAAAATTTATATATTATGTATAATAAATTTATACTACATGAGAAATTCTATCTTTGGACGACTAAGAAGAACTAATGATGATCAAGTAATTGAAAAACCCCATTCTGTCCGAGAAGATAGAAATTTTTGGGTTTCAATATTAGATAAGATAGCTTATCCAGTATTATCCAATCTTAAAAAAGGATCTCTTAAGAAAAACATGCCTCTTGAGGCACTAACTTCTGATAGACAAAAATTCACATATCTTGCAGCTTTTGGAAGATTATTTAGTGGAATAGCGCCATGGTTGGAATTAGGTGTAGATGGAACAGAAGAAGGAAAAATTAGAGAAAAATATTTAGAATGGACTTTAAGATCTATTGAAAATATTGTAAATCCTCACAGTGAAGATCAAGTGTCTTTTAGTGAACCAAAAGATTCACTAACAAATGCAGCTTTTTTTGCACAAGGATTATTAAGATCAGAAAGACAAATATGGTTAAATTTATCTATTGATCTTCAAGCTAGAGTTATAGAAGAACTTAAAAAAACAAGACTCATAGCACCTTATGAAAATCATTCATTATTATATACATCACTTATTGAAGCAGCTCTTTTAGAATTCACAGGCGAATGTGATATGGAACGTTTACAATATGGCATTTTTAAATTTTGGGATGAATGGTATTTAGGCGATTCATTATACAAGGATGGCCCTGAATTTAAAGATAATTATATTAATAGTATGATAATCCACCCAATTATGAATGATATTCTTATGGTTATGAGAAAATATGATATTCGAGGAAATAATTTTTTAAATAAACAATTAATGCGTTCATCTAGATTATCTTCTAAACTAGAACGTTGTATCTCTCCAGAAGGAACTTATCCACTTATCGGAAATTTGATACCTGCTAGAACAGGAATATTTCATGTTTTATCTCAGGCTTCACTCTTAAGAATACTTCCCAAAAATCTTAAACCAGCACAAGTTAGATGTGCCCTTACAAATATATTAACTTCTCAATTTAGCGGATCTCAAAACTTCACACCTGATGGGTGGTTAATTATCGGATTTAATGGTCATCAAATCCAATTAGCTAATGAAAATATAGATACAGGAAGTTTATATATTTGTAGTGAAATTTTCTTACCACTAGGCCTACCATATACGGATCCATTTTGGTCAGATCCTTTTGAGGAATGGACTTCATTAAAAGGCTGGAATAGTCGTTTACTAGAAAAAGATGAACCAATCGATTTTTAGTTATATTTTTCATAAATTTCCATAATTAATCAATCTAACATCCTCTGGAACATTTTTTATTATATTTTTAGTATCAAAAATAATAGCTGAATTCATTTTTTCTTTGATTAAATCAAAATCAAACTCTTTAAATTCATCATGATCAGATAAAATCACAATTAAATCAGAACCATCAATCGTTTCCTCTAAACTACTATCAGGTATTACATGAGGATCATATACTTTAATATCATAATCTAAATCCTTTAATTTATCTATTATCTTATATGAAGGACTTTCACGATCATCCTCAGTGTTTCCTTTATATGCTAATCCAAAAATAGCTATTTTTCCTTTAGGAACTATTTTTTGAATATTTTCAACAACAAAATCATACATTGAATTATTAGTATCTCTGGCTAATTTAATTATTTTTGCAGTATCAGGAGCAAGAGAATAAATAAAATAAGGATCAATTGCAAGACAATGTCCTCCAACTCCAGGACCCGGAGAATGAATATTGACTCTTGGATGTTTATTAGCTATTTTAATAACATCTAATACATTTACACCAATTTCAGCACCAATTTTTGCAAGTTCATTTGCAAGAGCAATATTAACATCACGAAATGTATTTTCCATACATTTTGATAATTCAGCTGTTTTAGCTTCACACTCCATCATCTCTCCTTTTACAAATCGTCCATAAATTTCTCTTGCTTTTTTAGAACATTTAGAAGTCACACCCCCAATTATTCTATCATTATTTACAAGTTCATCCATAATTTTCCCTGGAAGAACTCGTTCTGGACAATGAGCAAGATATAAATCTTTTCCAATTTTAAACCCAGCATCTTCAAAAATAGGTTTGATATAGTTATCTGTTGAAAGAGGAGCTATTGTAGATTCAATAATTACAACATTTCCCTTTTTAAGATAGGGTATAATAGATTTACAAGCTGAAATCACATAACTCAAATCACAGCTATAATTCTCAGATATATAAGGAGTTGGAACAGTAATAATAAAAGCATCAGCCTCTTCAGGAGTTAAAGAAGCTTTATATCCACCATTTTTACTAGCATTACTAATAACAGAAGAAATCCCTGGTTCTTCTATATGCACTATTCCCTGATTAAGTTTATTAACAATTTCTTCATTTATATCCACACCAACAACTTCACATCCATTCATTGTAAATAATGCTGCTGTTGGAAGTCCAATATAACCCTGACCTATAATGCAAATCTTCATAAAAAACCTCTTATAATGATATATTATTATATTATATTATATAAATATCTAATATTATGAAAATATTAATTGCTGGTTCTAATGGAATGTTAGGACAAGATCTTAATAATGAATTAGCAGATGATCATATTGTGATAGCTGCAACTTCAAAAATAATGGATATTACAAATAAAAAAAAAGTTCTCAAATATGTGGAATCTATTAAACCAGATGTTCTTATTAATGCTGCTGCATACACTGATGTGGATGGCTGTGAAGTAAACGTTGAAAAGGCATATGCTGTAAACAGAGATGGTGTAGAAAATTTAACTATTGCATGTAGAGAGAATGATATACCTTTAATTCACATAAGCACTGATTATGTTTTCAAAGGTAATTCAAATACTCCACGTTTAGAAAATGATGAATTAGGTCCTTTAAGTATTTATGGAAAAACTAAGCTTGAAGGAGAAAGAACTATTATGAAAAATCATGATAAATATTTTATTTTAAGAACAGCATGGTTATATGGTTATAATGGCGGAAATTTTCCTAAGACAATGTTAGAATTATCAAAAAACCATGATAAAATAAATGTTGTTTATGATGAAATTGGAAGTCCAACTTATACTCCTGATTTGGCTAAAGGTATAGCTGAATTATTAAATTCAGATAAATATGGTATTTATCATCTAACTAATTCTGATTCAACTTCATGGTATGATTTTGCAAAACTTATTTTTAAAATTGCAGATATAGATGTTGAAGTAAAACCTGTAACAGCAAATGAATTTGCAAGAGCTGCTCCTAGGCCTAGTTATTCAGTATTGAATAATGAAAAATGGAAGAATAATGGTTTTACACCTCTTCGAAGTTATAAAGATGCTATTAAAGAGTATATTCATTTATTAAAAAAAGAAGAAAATTAATTTTTTTATTAAAATTTATCATTTTTTTTTATTTTCTATTTTTTTTAGATATCTTAAATTTAATTAATCATAAAAAACATAAGTTATAGTTTAAAGAATGTTATGAAGGAATTTTATGAAAGGAATAGTACTCGCTGGAGGGTCTGGAACTCGGCTTTATCCTATTACAAAAGCAATATCAAAGCAATTAATACCTCTATATGATAAACCAATGATTTATTATCCAATTTCAGTATTAATGCTAGCTGGTATTAGGGATATCCTAATTATATCAACCCCTAGGGATTTACCGATGTATGAAGAATTATTAGGCGATGGAAGTTCTTTTGGAATAAATTTTAGTTATGAAATCCAAGAAAATCCTAATGGTTTAGCTGAAGCATTTATTATTGGAGAAGATTTCATTGGAGATGATAGTGTTGCACTTATTTTAGGAGATAACATTTTTCATGGCCATAGATTTACAGAAATAATAGAAAGATCAACAAAATTAGATGATGGGGCAATCATTTTTGGTTATTATACAAATAAGCCTGATGCATTTGGAGTTGTTGAATTTGATGATGAAGGCAAAGTTTTATCAATTGAAGAAAAACCAGAAAATCCAAAATCTAACTATATTGTACCAGGACTATATTTTTATGATAATAATGTAATTGAAATAGCTAAAAATGTAAAACCATCGGATAGGGGTGAAGTTGAAATAACTTCAATTAATGAAGAATATCTTAAAAGAGGAAAACTTAAAGTTGAGTTATTAGGCCGTGGAATGGCATGGTTAGATACAGGAACTCATGATGGTTTATTAGAAGCATCAAACTTTATCGAAACTGTTCAAAAACGTCAATCTTTATATATTGCATGCCTTGAAGAAATAGCTTATAATAAAGGTTATATTTCTAAAAAGCAATTACTTAAAACGGCAAAAGAACTTAAGAAAACAGATTATGGTCAATATCTATTTGATTTAGCTAATAAAAAAGAAGGGATAAAATGGGACAATTCAAATTTTTAGATACTAAAATTAATGGAATGTTTATTGTAGAACCTGCAATTTTTGAAGATAATAGAGGGTATTTTATGGAAACCTATAATTATAATGATTTTAAAGAAGCAGGGCATGATTTAACTTTTGTTCAAGATAATCAATCAAAATCTTCAAAAGGAGTATTAAGAGGACTTCACTTTCAAATTAACTATCCTCAAGGAAAACTTGTTCGAGTAATTAAAGGAGAAGTCTTTGATGTTGGAGTTGATTTAAGAAAAGATTCCCCAACATATGGTCAATGGGTTGGAGTTATTCTATCAGAAGAAAATAAAAAACAATTATTTATTCCAGAAGGATTCGCACATGGATTTTTAGTATTATCTGATGTAGCAGAATTTGTTTATAAATGTACTGAATTTTATCATGGTGAAGATGAAGGAGGAATAATTTGGAATGATCCTGAAATAGATATTAAATGGCCTTTAGAAAAGGTAGATGAAATAATATTATCAGATAAAGATAAACTTTGGAAAAGTTTAGAAGAAACAAATATTAGATATTAGGTGATTTAATGGTAAAGATACTTGTTACAGGAGGAGCAGGATTTATTGGAACTAATTTTATCAAATATATGCTTAATAAATATCCAGATTATGAAATTGTTAATTTGGATCTTTTAACATATTGTGGTAATCTGGAAAACCTAAAAGATATTGAATCTAATAAAAATTATTCATTTATTAAAGGAAACATACGAGATAAAGACTTAGTTAATGAAATTGTTAAGGATTGTAATTATGTAATTAACTTTGCTGCTGAAAGTCATGTTGATAGAAGTATTCAAGATCCTGAAATTTTTATTAAAAGTAATGTACTTGGAACACAGGTTCTTTTAGATGCAGCGAATCAATTCAATGTAGAAAAATATATTCAGATTTCAACTGATGAAGTTTATGGAACTTTAGGTTCTACTGGATATTTTACAGAAACAACACCACTTGCTCCAAACAGCCCATATTCCGCATCAAAAGCTAGTGCTGATTTAGTAGTAAGAGCATATCATGAAACATTTAATCTACCTATAAATATAACTCGATGTTCTAATAATTATGGCCCATATCAATTTCCTGAAAAATTAATACCTTTAATGATATATAATGCACTTAAAGACAAACCTCTTCCAATTTATGGAGATGGAAAAAATATCCGAGACTGGTTATATGTTTATGATCATTGTACAGCCATTGATCTAGTTTTACATAAAGGCAAAATAGGGGAAATATACAATATTGGTGGAAATAATGAAAAGCAGAACATCGAAATTGTTAAATTAATTCTTAAACAGTTAAAAAAACCAGAATCATTAATAACATTTGTCAATGATAGGTTAGGTCACGATAAACGATATGCAATTGATTCTTCAAAAATTCAAAAAAAACTTGGATGGAAACCAAAGTATAGTTTTGAAACAGGAATTAAAGAAACAATAGATTGGTATTTAAACAAATGGATGAGCAAATCTGGTAAAATGTAGAGAATATATCAGGGCTTGTAAACAGTGTATGTGATTGATATTAAAAATATAATTGTAAAATGTATCTGGAGTAAAAAAAATAATGTTTAAAGTTTCAGTAATAATACCTGTTTATAATGTTGAACAATATTTAGCAGATTGTTTAAATAGTGTAATATCTCAATCATTAAAAGATATTCAAATTATATGTGTTAATGATGGATCTACAGATTCTTCATTGAAAATATTAAAAGATTATCAAAAAAAAGATTCTAGAATAGAAATAATAACTCAAAAAAATAAAGGATTAAGTGGTTCTCGTAATACAGGTATAAAAACAGTTAAAGGAGAATATATTTACTTTTTAGATTCTGATGATTGGATTGAAAAAAATACATTAGAAGAATTATACAATAAATCTAATAAACTAGATTTGGATATTTTAATGCATACTATGGTTTTTTATCATGAGAATAATGGGAAATTTGAGAAAACAGAATATACTAATTTAGAAAATATCCCTAAATCATTTGATAATGAAGTATTTGATTATACAAATATTATGGATGCTTTATTTAAAATTCCCCACAATACCGTCAATAAATTATATAAAACAGAATTTATTAAAAATATGGGAATTTTATTTCATGAAGGTCTAAATTATGAGGATACATTATTCTTCTATAATATATTTCCCAAAGCTAAGCGTGTATCTATTCTTAGAAAGCCTTTTTATATTTATCGTATTAGAAATGATTCAATATGCACTACAGGCGGAGAAAAATCATTTGATATTCTTAAAATACTTAAATTAATAAAACAATCAATTGAAGATGACATTATTAAAAAAAAATTTCAAGAATGGTTACTTTTTATTATTGTTAATTTAAAATTTGTTTATCTTCGATTAGGTGATGATTATAAAGATGAATTTATAAAATTAATGAAGAATGATTATGAATATTTCCAATTGTTTAAATCTAATACTCAAAATTGGCATTATGAAGATAGAGCATTTTTTGAATCTATTGAGCCATCTAATAATGGAATAGAGTTTGATTTAAGATTTAAAATGTTGAAATATAAATTTCTTGCAAATCATTATAAAGGATTATATAATGTAGAAAAACAAAATAAAATTAAGAAAAAATCTTTTAAGGAAAAATTTAAGAATCTGGTGAAATCTTGAATTTCAAAATAAGTACAATAATTCCAACATATAATTCAGAAAAATATATTCGACAATGTATAGATTCGATTATAAATCAAACATTAGGAATTGAAAATATTGAAATTATTGTAGTCAATGATCATTCAACAGATTCTACATTAGATATACTTGAGAAATATGATAATATAAAAGTTATTAATAATAAAAAAAATATAGGATCAGGATATAGTCGTAATATAGGAATTAAGAATGTTACATCGGATTATTTAACATTTGTAGATAGTGATGATTTCATAGCTCCAGATACATTTGAAAAAGCTTTAAAATTAATGAAAAAGGATAATTCTGACATGTTAATTTATAATTGGCAATTTTATCAATCAAGTGAAAAATCAATTCATCAACCTAATATTGTTAAAAATGAAGTTATTACAGATTTATCTCAAAAAGAAGACTTAATATTTTCTACAGCTGTATGGAATCGTGTTTATCATAAAAAGTTATATAAATATCTTAATTTTTCAAATTTATCGTATGATGATAATGATGTTTCTGTTAAAACACTTTTAAAATCATCAAGAATTTCTTTAATGAAGGATGGTCTTTATTATTATCGTAAAAATAATCAAGATTCAATAACAAATAATATTTCTTTAAAAAATACTTTAGATTTAATTAAATCAATAGAAAAATTATCTAATTATAAAGAATCCAAACCATTAATTGAAAAATTTGTTGAAGATATTTTATTTTGGTTTTATTATTATAATTGGTTCGAAAATGAAGAAAATCAAATAATTAACAATTTAAAAATAGTTATTAAAGATTTAACTTTTGAAAATGAAGATATTCAATTACTTCAGAAATTAGATACTAGATTTTTTATTCCTTATTATAAAGATAAAAAATTAAATTCATCTAAAAATGCAGTTGCAAAATTATATATTGATAGTGGAAAAGGTTTTAATGAAATTGAAACAGTTGAAGTTAATTATTCTCCGAGTAAAAGAAATATTATAACTTTTAATTTGGATTCATTTAAAAATATTAAATCTATACGTTTTGATCCAATTGGAAATGAATTTGTTAAAGTTCATTTATTTAACTCTAATTTTGATATTAAAAACTCTAATTGTGATAATAATATTGAAGATTATTTTAATATTTTCACAACTTTAGATCCATGGTATGTTTTAGATTTAGACTTTAAAAATCTTAAGACACTTACATTAGAATTTGAACTTCATATTTTAAATAAAAAGGAATTAAATAATTTGTTTATTGATAAAAATAATATTATTAAAAATTATGAAAATATAATGAGTTGAAAAATTAAATTAGGTGGTAAATTGATTTTTGCAACAATATTAGCTGGTGGAACTGGAACAAGAATGGGAGAGACTGAAAAACCAAAACAATTTTTATTATTAGGAAAAAAACCAATTTTAATTCATACTATTGAAAAATTTGCTTTAAATTCTAAATTTGATAAAATTATTGTTCTAACACCTAAAGAATGGATAAATTATTCAAAAGATTTAATTAGACAATATATTCCTCAAAAAAATATTATTGTTATTGAGGGAGGTAAATCTAGACTTGATACATTAAATAATGGTATCAAGTATATTTTAGAAAATTTTGAAGATAACGATAACATTATAGTTACTCATGATGCGGTTAGACCATTTGTTACTCATAGGATTATTGAAGATAATATCAAATATGCGAAAAAGTATGGGGCTTGTGATACAGTAATTCCATCTACTGATACTATTGTTAGAAGTATTGATGGTGAAGTAATTTCAGAAATTCCAGATAGGAATCAAATGTATCAAGGTCAAACTCCTCAATCATTTAATTTAAATAAACTTAATAAACTTTTAAATCAGTTAACTGATAAAGAAAAAGAAAGTTTAACTGATGCTGCTAAAATTTTTATATTAAAAGGGGAAGCGGTTTATTTAGTTAATGGAGAATTTTTAAATTTAAAAATAACTCATCCTTATGATCTTAGATTAGCCAATTCAATTATTTCTAAATAAAATTGGTGATTAAATTGTTAAATATTGTATATAGATTAACTTCGTCTAAAGTATTTGAAGAGTTTTTTGTTGAAGTTGAAGATCTTAAAAATCAAGTGGTTGTAAGGCCAACTTATTTATCTATATGTAAAGCAGATCAAAGATATTATCAGGGAAAAAGATCTGCAGAAGTATTAAATCAAAAATTACCAATGGCATTAATTCATGAAGGTGTGGGTGAAGTTATTTTTGATCCAACTCAAACTTTTAAAACAAATGATAAAGTAGTAATGATACCTAATACTCCCTTAGAAGAAGATGAGATTATAGCTGAAAATTATTTAAGAAGTTCTAATTTTAGATCTAGTGGTTCAGATGGATTTTTAAGTGATTACGTCTATTTAAACCCGGATAGATTAGTCAAATTGCCCGAAAATATTAATTTACAAGTTGCTTCATTTGTAGAATTAATTTCGGTTTGTTATCATGCAATAAATAGATTTAAAGAATTATCACATAATAGGAGAGATAGAATAGGAGTATGGGGAAATGGAAATGTAGGTTATATTACAGCATTGCTTTTAAAAATTATTTTTCCTAATTCTAAAATAATAATTTTTGGAACTACTCTTGAAAAATTATCATATTTCTCTTTTGCAGATGAAAAATATAAAGTAGATGCTATTTCAGAAAATGTTGTAATTGATCATGCATTTGAATGTGTAGGTGGAAATAATTCAGAAGAAGCAATTAATCAAATAATAGATATTATTAATCCACAAGGAACAGTATCTCTTTTAGGAGTATCAGAACATAATATATCTATTAATACTAGAATGGTTTTAGAGAAAGGTTTAATACTATTTGGAAGTAGTAGGAGTGGAAAAAAAGATTTCGAAGATACTATAAAATTAATAGAACAAAATCCTAAAATTATAAGCTATTTAGAAAATTTAATTGTCTATTGTTTTAAAATTAATGATTTGACGGATATTAATAAAGCATTCGAGAAAGATAATAATTCTAACTTTGGAAAAACAATTTTAAATTTTAATAAATAAATATTTTAAAATCCAATATCTAATATATAAAAATATATAATTTTATAATGGAATTTATCATGTCAGAAAAATCTAATCTACTTTATAAAAATACAAATTTAAAAGGTAAACGATCACCTCATGATGAACTTTTTGAAACAGTCTCACTAGAAGATTATAATCTTGTGAAAAATTCTAAGTTTTTTTCTTCTAAATATTATTTAAGTAATTATGATGATGTTGTAGAGTTAGGTGATGATCCAGTTTTACATTATATAAAAGCAGGTTATCTACAAGGTTATAATCCTAATTCTAATTTTGATAACAATAGGTATATTGAAAATAATGAAGATGTAAAAGAGTCTAATATTAATCCATTGATTCATTATTTAAAATGGGGTAAAAAAGAAAGAAGAGATTGTTATCCTGTTCCAAACCAATTTAATAAAAAAATAGCAGGAATAAAACATAAATTTCTAAATAAACTTTCAACTGTTGATAGATATTTATTAGCAGTATCTAAATTAAATTATAATAAATTTAAACAAAATAAAAAAGAATATGAAACAATAAAAAACTCCGAACTTTTTGATTATGATTTTTATAGAAATAAATACCCTGAAGTTGACAATTTTAAAAATGATCTAATTTTACATTATATGTTTATAGGATCAAAATTTAATTTTAGACCAACAAAATATTTTGACACAAATTATTACAATAATACATATAATTTTAATGGAAATCCTTTTTATGATTATATATTAGATGATACAGGTAGAGAAATTTCATTTACACAAAATATTAAAAATAAAGAAGCTTACGATATAATTAAAAATTCAGGATTTTTCGATGAAGAATATTACTTAAATAACTATCCTGAAGTTAAAGGAGACCCATTAACTCATTTTATTTATATTGGGGCTAAAAAAAAGTATAATCCTTCAAATAAGTTTAATACAGCATGGTATTTTAAAAATTATCCCGAATCAAAAACACATGTTTTGAATCCAGTTGTTCACTATCTAGAAATTGGTAAGGAAAAAGGATATCTTCCTAAACCATTATCCAAAAAAGAAGCAGATAAAATAATATCTAAAATTGATAAAAATGCAAGAAATAGAGAATTATATGATTTTAATGAAAATGCACCATTAGTATCAATAATTATTTTAAATAAAGACGGTATAGATTATCTTAAAACATTATTTAATAATTTTAAAGAAACTATATGCTATCCTAATTATGAGATTATTGTGGTTGATAATAATTCTTCAGATGAATCAGTTAGCTATTTAAAATCTTTAGATTTACCTATTAAGATTATTAAAAATAAAACAAATGAATCTTTTTCTAAAGCTAATAATAAAGGTGTTAAAATAGCTAAAGGTGAATATATTGTTCTTTTAAATAATGATGTAGAGCCTATTTATGGTTGGCTTAATCACATGATGAAATCTTATTTAGAATCACCAGATATAGGAATTGTAGGGGCCAAACTAATTTTCCCATTTAGAAAAGATGATCCTACATCACTTAAAACTCAAAATGAAGGAATTAAATTCATGGAATTAAATGGATTTTATCAACCGGATGATGGCTATATAGTCCCATACAATATAAAAGAAGGAGATGTTTTTAAAAAAGATTTTCAAAGAGAAATAGGAAGTGTTCTTGGCGCTTCTCTTTTAATTAAAAAAAATTTATATGAAAAATTAGGTGGCTTAGATAATAGATTTTTCTATAATTATGAGGATATAGATTTATGTTTTAAAGCTATTGAAGAAGGATATAAAGTAATTTATAATCCAAATGCCCAACTATATCATTATTATCAAGCAACTCGTGAAGAAGCTTTTGATTTAAGTCCAAATGATATAAAAAATAGATTTCATCTATATAGAAAATGGAATAAATGGATTGGTGAAAAATTATTTATAGATAAAATTAAAAATAATAAAGTTTTCAGTGATAATCCTTTAAAAGTTTCATATGTATCTTTAAATGATTCGATTAATCCAACAGATGATATTGATTATAATTTTATAAAATATACAAATTTAGATGAAATTCAAATCAAAAATGATACAGATATTTTAATTTCAGATATTTATAATTTTAATCCTGATGAAGCTATTGTAAATAATAGACATCAAGTTAAAGTAGCTATTATTAAAAAAAATATAGATAGATGGTTTAAAAGTAAAAATCTTTATAAATATGATATTATTTTAACTAATGAAGAATATTTTGAAAAAATAAAAGAGAATTATGTTTTAAATGTATACCCTTTATCTAATGAAGATGTAATTATTCAAATAAAAGATATTTTATCTGATATTTATAAAGAATCTTCTTCAGAATTTAATAATATTATTTCTAATCCTGATTTTGAAAATAGTATTGGAGAAGCATATTATCATGAGCTTGTTTTAAATTCAAAGTATTTTGATGAAAAATGGTATTTAAATCATAATAATATTGAAGAAAGTCCATGGGATACTGCAGGACATTATTTACATAAAGGAGGATTTATAGGAAGAAATCCAGGCCCTAATTTTAATAGTAAAGATTATTTAAAAGCCAATCCTGATGTTAAAAAAAGCAGAACTAATCCTCTTGTACATTATATATTATTTGGTAAAGCTGAAAAAAGAAAAACTAAATTAACATTAAAGGATAGGTTAAAATATAAATTATATACTTTTTTAGTTAATCCAAAAGTTTTTCAATTAACCAAAAAGCTATTTCCCTCAAAAAATAATAATATTTTATTTTATAGTCCTTGGGATAATGTTGTAGAGGGTAATCTTAATGAGAATAGCCAAATTTTATATGATAAACTAGATGATTCCTTTAATAAATTTATTTTTACAAAAAAATCTGTTGCACTTGGAGAAAAACTAGATTTACTTAAAAAAGTTTGTAAAAGTAAAATTATTATTATTGATAATGGTTTTTCTCTTTTAGCTGATTTGAACTTAGATGAAGATCAAAAAGTTATTAATATCTGGCATGCATGTGGCATGTTTAAAAAAATGGCTTATGATTCACCACATTATTCATTTGATACACTTAATCTTATGGATAAAGAGTTTAGTAAATACTCTAATTTTATTGTAAGCTCTAATGATGTTGTGCCTGTTTATGCAAATGCTCATGGAATGGATGAAAGTGAAGTTTTACCACTAGGAGTTCCAAGAACAGATTTAATTTTTGATGAAAAATTTAAACAAGAACAATTAGCTAAATTATATAAAGATTATCCTATTTTAAAAAATAAAGAAGTTTTACTTTATACTCCTACTTTTAGAGATAATTATATATTTAATTCAGGCATTGATTGGGATAAGTTATCTAAGAATTTAGATGATAATGAAGTGTTTGTAATTAAAAGACATCCTTTAATGATTGAAAATTTCTTTATTGACAATAAGTATGATAATATAATATATATTGAAGATGAATCCTTGTTTTCTTTAATGTTTGCATCAAAAGTAATGATAACAGATTATTCATCAACAATTTTTGAATATTCACTTTTAAATAAACCGGTTATTCATTATTGTCCTGATTTTGATCAATATATGGATTTGAGAGGATTTTATTTAGATTTTAATACAGAACTTTATGGAAATATTATTAAAAATCCTTCAGATTTCATAAAAACTATTACTAATAAAGAATATAAATTAGATAAAGAAAAGTTAGAAAAATTTAAAAATAAATTCATGTCATCTTGTGATGGAAAATCAACTGAAAGAGTTATAAAACTTATTGAAAGTGAGATTAAATGAAATTTAAAACATTTTTATCTTTAATACGGCAAGGGGGAATAATTAATTTATTTAGAAATATAAAAAATTATAATTTTATTTCTAATTCTGATTTTTTTGATGAAATATTTTATCAAAATAATTATGATTGTAATGGAATGGATCCTCTTGTTCATTATATGTTCTATGGAGTAAGAGAGCAAAATATTCCTAGCTTTAATTTTGATACGTTTAAATATTTAAAAAATAATCCTGATTCTATTGATAAAAATCCAATTTTAGATTCATTAAACAATAATAGGGATAGTTATAAACTTGATAAATATGTATGGTTAAATAAAATTAAAGATAAAAATAGAAATAATCTTACTAATTTTAAATTTAATAAAGAGCCTTTAGTATCGATTATTATTTTAAATAAAAATGGTTTAGATCATTTAAAACTTTTATTTAGAGATTTTAAGGAAAATACAAATTATGATAATTATGAAATTATAGTTGTTGATAATAATTCTACTGATGAGTCTGTTACCTATTTAAGGTCTCTTGATTTACCCATTAAAGTAATAGAAAATTCCAGAAATAAATCTTTTTCAGAGGCTAATAATGAAGGAGTAAAAAAATCTAATGGTGATTTAATTTTATTAATGAATAATGATGTTGAAACTACATATGGTTGGTTAAATGAATTGGTTGGAACATTATTGAATAATGAAAATGTTGGTGGTGTTGGTCCGAAATTGATTTATCCTTATTTTTTAAATAATCGTGATGATTCATATACCATACAATCAGCAGGGGATAGCTTTTTTGATGCCATAGATTGTTATAAACCTGATAATGCTTATAAAGGAATGGATATGTGGGATCCTTCTGTTAATGAATTAAAAGAAGTAGTGGGAATTACAGGAGCTGTTTTTTTAACAACACGTGAAATTTATGAAAAACTTAATGGATTAGATGAAAATTATTATTATTGTTATGAAGACGTTGATTTTTGCTTAAAATTAAATAAAAATAATTATAAAATATTATATTGTCCTAATTCATTAGTTATTCATCATGAATCCCCTACGAGAAAATTAGATAATAATTTAAGAGGAAATATTAAAAAAAATAGAGAAACACTTAATAAAAGATGGGGAAATTATTTATTTAAAAACATTATTGAAAATAGACTAGATAATAATTTATTTTACACATTAGATAAGTTAAAAATAGCTATTATTGAAAATCCTGATGTGGACATAAAAGAGATTGTTAAAACTTTATCTAAAGAATATGATGTGGATTTATTTGGTTTAAATAAAACAAAATTTGATGTAGGTGTAGACATTATAGTATCTTTTAATCCAGATTATGATATGTTAAAAGTAGAATCTAAAATAAATACTTTAAAAATAGCCTGGATTTTGAATGATGATAAAAAATGGGATGAACAATTAGAATTTTATGATATTTTTCTTAAATCAAAGGAAAATATTTTAGAAGATTTTAAAAAGAATATTAAAGCTAAAATTACGATAACATGAGTAAAACTTCTTTTTTTGAAATACTCAAAAAATCCAGATTTAATTATAAAAAAGCTTGTTATTATAAAAAAGCATATGATAAAATTAGTGAATCAGGATTATTTGATTCTACTTATTATCTTCAATCTTACGCTGATGTTAAAAATTCAGGGATGGATCCTTTAGTTCATTATCTTTTTCATGGATATAAGGAAGGTAAATTACCAAGTTACTATTTTAATCAAGAAAAATATTTAACGAAACATCCAAATTTAAATGAAAATTATTTAATTCATTATCTTAATAATCAAAATGAAGAGTATATTGATAAAACTAATCCTTTAAAACTTAAAAAAAATAAGATAATAACTACTAATAAATTTTTGTTAAATAATTTTAAATTTGAAAATGAGCCTCTTATTTCGATTATTATATTGAATAGAGATGGTCTAGGTTATTTAAAACAATTATTTAATGATTTTGATAAAAAAACTAATTATTCAAATTATGAAATTATAGTTG
This sequence comes from uncultured Methanobrevibacter sp., assembly GCA_947628455.1. Classification (GTDB taxonomy): domain Archaea; phylum Methanobacteriota; class Methanobacteria; order Methanobacteriales; family Methanobacteriaceae; genus Methanocatella. The sequence goes on along the minus strand of CANQZY010000001.1, from coordinate 63,753 downwards.
TTGATAATAATTCTAGTGATGATTCAGTTAACTATGTAAAATCTTTAAATTTACCTATTAAAATCATTGAGAATAAAGAAAATAAATCTTTTTCTAAAGCTAATAATGAAGCTTCGAGAATAGCTAGTGGAGAATTTTTATTATTTTTAAATAATGATATTGAACCTACTTATGGTTGGTTAAATGAGTTGGTAGGTGTAATAAAACAAGAAGAAAAGATTAAAGCAGTTGGAGCTAAATTATTATTTCCTGAAATGGAAGAATCTAGCCGATCGTTTTCTATTCAACATGCCGGTATTAAATTTAGGGAGGAAATAACTCCATATGTTTATGGGCCTTATCATGAAGAAATGTTTAATAAATTAATTTTTAATAAAAATGTTAATACTAAAAAAGAGGTTATTGGATGTACAGCAGCTTGTCTTTTAGTTGATAAAATGGTGTTTAAACAACTTAATGGTTTTGATGAAAATTATGTCTATGGCTATGAAGATGTTGATTTTGCTCTTAAAATGAATGAAAAAGGTTATAAAACAATTTACAATCCTCAAGCATTATTATTTCATCATGAATCTGTAACTAGAAAAGAGAATATTGACGAAAAAAATCGTCTCAATCATGAAAATATAATGTATTTTTATAATAAATGGAAGAATAAATTATTTAAAAATTTATTGAATGATAAATTAAAACAAAATAATTTTTTTACAGATAAAAAATTATTTTTTACAATAATAGCTAATGGAAAGCTTAATGAAGATTTTGTTAAATATTTGAATAAAAAATATAATATAAAAGTTATAACAGATTTATCTGATTTATATTTGGGTTCTAATTGTGATGTTGTTATATCTTTTAATGATAATTATGAAATTTCGAAAACTTTTGCAAGAAAAAATTTAATTAAAATATTAGTTTCTAATAAATGTAATGATGATTATGATTTTGTTTTAGAAGATGAAAATAAAATCATGAAAATTCTTGAAGGTATGGTTTAAATAGTATTGTTAGTGATTGTATGTATGAGGAGATATATAAGACATATAAAGAAGTTGCCAAAGATAATATTGATAGGCCTTTATTTAATAATTCTAACGAGCTTAATGAAGAGATGATTGAGGATATTAAAAATAATAAAATAGTTATTTACACAGCTTTTACAGGAAATTATGATGAACTTAAAGAACCGGAATTTATTGATGAAAATTGTGATTATATTTGTTTTACAGATAGGGATGATTTAAAATCTGATTTTTGGGAAATTCGTAAAATGGAAGATAGTTTTTTGGATAATAATCGTAAAGCGAAGCAATATAAAATTTTTCCAAATAAATTCCTTTCAGAATATAAGTATAGTTTCTGGTTGGATAGTACTTTTAAAATTAAAGGAAGTATAAGACAATATATTTATAATAACCTTAAAAAAAACTCTAATATGTTAACTGTGATTCATACAGAGAGAGATTGTATTTATAAAGAATATAATATTTCCAAAAAAATCCCACGTTATCCTAGTGCTGTAATGAAGGAACAAGTTACTTCTTATAAAAAAGAGGGATTCCCTGCTAATTATGGTTTGGCTGTTATGGGGGCTATTTTTAGAAAACATAATGATGAGGATATTATTAATTTAATGAATGGGTGGTGGGATGAGATAATAAAATTTTCTAATCAAGATCAACTTAGTTTTGCATATGTGGCATGGAAACAAGATTTTCATCCATCTGTTAGTTTAATATATTATTGGAATAATGAGTATTGGAGTAAAGAAGAAGGATATTATCATCATAATGAAATATTTAAAACACCTCTAACAATTAATAACTTTAAAAGAAAATTATTAACTAGATTAAATGAAATGGATTTAAATGATAAGATAGAGTTATCTCGAGAGGAAACTTATTTGTTAATTAATAATTTTAAAGCAATGAAAGGATATAGGCAAGATACAATTAATAATATTGATTTTCTTAATAGTGAATATGAAAAATTATTATCTTCAAATTCTCTTAAAGTGACTAAACCTTTAAGAATTGTTGAAGAAGTATTTAACAATATTAAGTATAGACATGATTTATATAAACTAAATAATAATCAAAAAGATGCTTATAAGGTTATTAAAAATTTAAATTTAATAAATTCTGATAAATATCTTAAATTACATCCTACAATACGTCCAAATGAAGTAGTGTTAGATTATATTAAAAATGGAAGTGTTAATGATACTATCGATGAGAAGTATAGTTATATAAATCCTTTATTTGATTTATTTTATTATATTAGTTCTAACGAATTAATGGATGAAGATCCGCTTATTCATTATGCATCTAAAAGATTTGTTGATAATTTAGAAATTAATCCTAAAAAAGAAGGGTTTGTTAAAAACTTTAATGAGGATATTGACACTCAATATAATAATTATATTATATCTAAAATTAGAAATGAAATTAATTCTAATAGATATATTACAAATAGTGATATTTTAATTCCTTATATTGAGGGAAATGAATTGTATGATACAGATTCAATTAAAGTAGGTGTATTTTTAGAAGATTCTTTTGATAATATGAATGCTTGTCCTTTTATAAGAATCCATACTCCATTTAAAGAGCTTTCAAAATCAAATAACTATCATTTTTTTGTTTATGGTAAAGAATTACTTCCACAAATTGATATGAATTCAATAATAAATAAAAAAATTTTTGATGTTGTAGTTATTCAAAGATCTAATCCTTATGCTACGGAAATATTAAAAAGAGCAAAAAAATTAAAAATTAAAATTATCTACGAAACAGATGATTTTTTATTAAATATTAAAAAGGATAATAATGCTTATAATGAAATGCAAAGACTTAAACCCGGAATTATTAAATCTATTGATAATGCTGATGTAGTAACTACAAGTACAACACAAATAGCTAATAAATTTAAAGAAATGGGTAAAAAAGTTAAAATTATTAGAAATTATCAATTAAACAATGTAGAAAGTTTAAAACCATTTAAATCTGATAAAAATATAAAAATAGGTTATTTTGGAACTTTCACACATTCACAAGATTTAAAATTAATTGAAAATCCCATGAAAGAACTTATAAAGAAATATAATGTTAAATTTGAAGTTATTGGAGTAGCAGGAAGTGAAAGTGATTGGTATACAATTAAGAAATTACCTTATTATCCTATGTCTTCTTCTACATTTATGAAATGGTTAGTTTCTCAAATAGATTGGGATATTGGAATAGCCCCATTAGTCAATAATGATTTCAACAGATGTAAAAGTGAATTAAAATATATTGAATATACAACTCTTGGAATTCCAACAGTAGCTAGTGATATTGAAGGTTATAGAGAAGTTATTATAGATAGATTCAATGGATTTTTAGCTAAAAATCAAACAGATTGGATTAATAAAATATCTAAATTAATTGAGGATGATTCTTTTAGATATGGAATGGTTAATAATGCTCGAGAAAATATTTTGAAAAATTATAATTTAAATTCACGAGTTAAACAATGGGATGAGCTATTTGAACAATTAGTTAATTAAAACGATTTTTTAAAGATTTAATTTTATTTTTAAATCGCTGTTTTCGAATATTATTTTTGTTTTTATTTTTATATTTTTTCATTTGCCTATAAACAGATTTTAAATTATTTTTATTTATATTGATAATCATATTTTTAATATCTTCATTTTCAGGAAATGGTTGTATATCTTTTATTTTATTAAATAATGGAATAGATTTTTTAATGAGATCTTTTTTAGTTTCAAAATCAATATTTTGACTTAAACAAACATCACTCAACCAACAGGATAAATGTTGATTAAAAATAGTGTCATAATATTTCATTGCATTATTTTTTTCGAGAACATATAAAACATCTTCATATCCTTCAATTAATCCATTTAAGTAATGCATTCCTTTAGATAAACTTGTTGAACTATTATTACCAGTTCTTAATCTGAAATTATAAACAACTTCATTTATGAAAATAATTTTTGACGCGTTTATAAAAACATCAATCATAAAAGCCAAATCTTCTGCAAAAACTCCTTCTGGAAATCGTATGTTATTTTTATTAAGAAATTTCTTTGGGAAAATCATCCTCCAAATCCCATTAATTGAAAAAAATAATTTATTTTCATCAATTGAATTTAAAATAACATCTTCTGTTATCCATCCTTCAGTAGTTATATTATTTTCACCAAAATTTTGAAATTTTCCAATAGCTACATCAGCAGAATTTCTTGTAATCGCATTATACAAATTTTCAATTGTATTAGGAAGATATTTATCATCATGATCAATAAACATTATATAATCTGATTCAGATTTAGATAAAGCTATATTACGCGCTCTTCCAGGAGTCCCTGTCTTTTTGGTATTTTCATAAGTTTTAATATTATCATATTTTTTTGTATAATTATTGATAATATCTTTTGTGGCATCTTTTGATAAATCATCAACTATAATAAGCTCTATATTTTCGAATCCTATAGTTTGATTCATAATTGAATCAATAGTTTCATTTAAAAAATCTTCACTGTTATAAGATGGAATTATTACAGTTACTTTATATGACATAAATAATATTTTATAAAATGATATTATATAAAATTAAATTATGGGGATCAAACAACATTCTAATTTATTTATAGCTATTAAATCTAAAGGCAATATTTCGAAGTATATGAAAAATAAAAAGGCTTTTGAAAGAATTAAATCATTAGGTCTTATAAATCCACAAAAATATTTAAAAACTCATACTATTTGTGAAAAAGAAAAGTTAGATCCTATTCTTCATTATATGTACTACGGATATAAAGACAGTGAAAAATCTTATGTAAATTCTTTATTTGATATTGATTTTTATAAAGATAATTATGAATCTGTTGATCCTATTATGGATTATGTTTTAAATGGTTTTTTTAAAGAGAACTTAATAAATCCTTTAGATGATAATTATATTGATACATTAGAAGAAAATATTTCAAAACAATTTTATAAACATCAAAATATTAAAATTCAGTCAGATATTGATAATTTTAATATTATAACAGATAGTAAAACTACAATTCCATATATTGAATCGAATAAACATTTTAATAATTTAAAAATAAGAGTAGGAGTTTTTATAAAAGATCCCCTTAACATGTTATCTTCCTGCCCATATATTAGAATTTATTGCCCTCTAAAGGAATTATCTAAAAGTGATAAATATACTTTTTTCTTTTATGGAACTGATGAATATCCTTTAATGGATTTACCTAATATATTAAAAGAAAAACAGTTCGATATTATTATAGTTCAAAGAATTCTCCCATTTTTAGATATTCTTTTAAAAAAAGCCAAACAACAAGATATTAAAATTGTTTATGAAACTGATGATGATATGTTAGGTGTTGAGTCTAATAGCCCTTCTTTTAATTATGTTAAGAAATATAGATCTTCCACCGAAAATTTTATAGAAAATGCCGATGTTATTACAGTATCTACTCCAACATTAGCTTCTAAATTTAATAATAAAAATATTGAAATTATTAAAAATTATTTAGTTGACTTTTTAGATATTAAAAATAATATTAATAATAATGATAAAATAAAAATAGGTTATTATGGAACACTTACCCATTCTAAAGATATAGCTCTATTAAAAAATGTTATTAAGCAATTGAAAAAGAAATATGATTTTGACTTTGAAATTGTTGGTGGTTTTAATCAGGAAGATTATATTGAAGATGATTGGTATAATTTGGTTACACTTCCAGATAATCATGATAATTTTGAATTTTTCATGAAATGGTTTTATAATTATGTTAATTGGGATATTGGTTTGGTGCCATTAGAGAATTCTGAATTTAATAGTTGTAAAAGTGAATTAAAATTTATTGAGCTTACTGCAATGGGTATTCCAGGAGTTTATAGTAATGTCAATGTCTATAATTCTGTCGTTAAAGATGGATATAATGGTTTGTTGGCAGAAAGTGAAAAAGATTGGTTTTTAAAAATTGAAAGTTTGATTAATGATAGTGAACTTCGTAAAAAATTGCAAAAAAATGCTTCTAAAACAGTTATTAATAACTATTTATTGAAATATAGGGTTAAACAATGGGATAATATATTATCTAACTTATATGATAATGTTTAATTGAATTGTGGCACTGATTTTTAATTCTACTATTTTCTATAATATTATATTAATCTTTATATACTTTAAGTTATTAATAGTTAGTATTGCATATAATGGAAGTAGTTTTCCAGCATGTTCAAATTTAGATGAAAATGGTGGTTTAATGTTAGAATTTTTAACAGCATATGTACCATTATTGGGTTTATTGATATTTGGTAACATTGAGAACCTAGTCCTTGCATCACAAGGAGTAGTTGCTGGTGTAAAACCTAAAAGATTAGGGTTACTCTCAATTTTATTTGTAATAATGTGGCTTTTAATCGGTACATTTGGTACACAAATCGCTATCCAATATTCTGATATTATTGAATTTATTGGAGGATTAGCTATTTTTGTTTTAGGTATTCAAGCAATGGTAGATTCTAGAAAAGATGTTAAAGAAGAAGAAGAGATCATTGATGAATATGGTGAAAATAAAAATAGTTCTGGAGGAGAATTTAGAGATTTTATAGGTTTATTATTACTCGGAAACATTGAAAACTTAATTTTAGCATCCCAAAGTGTTGTAGATGGCCTTAACCCTGTAATAGTTATGATATTAAGCCTGCTTTTTGTTATAATGTGGTTATTTATTGGTACTTATGGCACAAAAATTGCTATTAAATATGCAAACCACATAACATTTATAGGAGGCCTTGCAATTTTCATATTAGGTCTTCAATCAATGTTTGAAGCAGTACATATATTACTATAAAATGAAAATTATTTAAAACAAGTTAATCTAAAGATTATATCTTAAACTTTTTTTAAATAATATTTAATATAAAATTTAAAAATAAAATTAATAAACTATTATTTGATATTATATCTAGAAAATAATTCCATAGATTTAGATAATAATTTTTTAATTTCACTTTTTATTCTTTAATAGTTATAAATTATTAGAATTTTTATTTTTAATGTTTATATGGTATATTACTTAAGAAACTTATAATTTTTTCAAAAAAAAACAACAATATAATTTATTATTTTATTTTAATGTAATTGTTATAAGTATTACTAAGATAAATTAAATAATCCATATTGTCGAAAATTAATAGATTATATATAAATTTAAAAATATTATTTAAATTATATAATAAATATGTAAATGATTGATTATGACTGGAAATATTAATCCTTTTGAAGTTTCAAGAAAAATATATGATAGGAATGTAGATAGTTTAATCTTAAGTAAACTTTTTAATTATCCAATAATTCCCGATAAAGATATGATTAATGATATAAAATCTAGTAAAATAGCTATTTATACAGCTTTTACAGGTAACTATGATCAATTGAAAGAACCTGATTTTATCGATGATAATTGTGATTATATTTGTTTTACAGATAATCAAGATTTAGAATCGGATATTTGGAATATTAAATTAATGGATGATTCTTTATTAGATAATAATCGTAAGGCTAAACGATATAAAGTTTTTCCAAATCAATATCTTCCAGATTATGATTATAGTTTTTGGATAGATGGTACTTTTAAAATAATTGGAAGTATAAGGGAATATATTTATAAATATATTAACTCCTCAATGCTTTTAGTGGTCCATCCTGAAAGAGATTGTATTTTTAGTGAAGCAGAAAGTTCTATTCAATTTCCAAGGTATTCTAAATATTTAATTTATAAACAGATAGATTATTATAAAAAAGGTGGAATGCCTGAAAATTATGGTCTTCCCTCATTAGGTGTTATTTTTAGAAAACATAATGATTCCAAAGTTGTGAATTTAATGAATCAGTGGTGGGAGGAAATTGTTAATTTTTCTAATCAGGATCAGCTTAGTTTAACTTATTTAATGTGGAAAAATAATTTTCATCCTTCTGTAGCTAAAGAATTTATTTGGATTAATGATTATTGGACAGTAGATTCGGATAATTTTCAACATAATAACATTATCAATGATTATATTACATCCCAAAAAATTATTGATAAGTTTGATAATATAGATGAATCTAATGAATTTTCAAAAGAAGAGATTTTATTAATTTTAAATGATATTTGTTCTCTTCAAAGTCAGTGTTTGGATTTAAATGATATTCGTGATAATTTAGATAATAAAATTAACAATTTGAGAGATTCTAATTCTTGGAAATTAACTAGAGCTTTACGTAGAGATGGTAGTTAATGGGTAAGAATATTTTAAATTTTATTAAATCTAGAAAAACATTGAATTATTTTAAATATTATGATGATATTAAAAATTCCGAGTTTTTCGATGAAGATTTTTATATAGAAAAATATGGTTCTTATATTGGAAATCAAGATCCTCTCACACATTATCTTCTTTTTGGATATAAGTTATCTTTTTATCCAAGTTTGAATTTTGATGGGGATTTTTATTTAAATTGTTATCCTAATATTAAAAAACAGGATTTTAATCCACTTTTTCATTTTATTGCTTATGGTCAGGATGAAGGTAAGATTATTCAAAAACCATATTTTATTACAAGAAAAAATGAAATTATTAAAACTAATGAATTATTACTTAATAATTATGAATTTGAAAAATATCCATTAGTGTCTATTATTATTCTTAATTTTAATGGATTAAATCATCTTAAAAGACTATTTAAAGAATTTGATGATAAAATAAATTATCCTAATTATGAGATTATTATAGTTGATAATAATTCATTTGATGATTCTATTACTTATTTGAAAACTCTTAATTTACCGATTACTATAATAGAACATGAGTATAATGAATCTTTTTCTAAATCTAATAATGATGCTGTTAAAATCGCTAATGGTGATTATTTATTGTTTTTAAATAATGATGTTGAGCCTACAAAGGGTTGGTTGAATGAAATGATGGGAGTAATGCTTAACAATAATAATGTAGGGGCTGTGGGATCTAAGTTAATATTTCCATTTTATCAGGATAATTCAGATAAATCTTTTACACTTCAACATAGTGGGATTATTTTTAAAGAAAGAATGTATAATTGTTGTTCATATCCAATTAATAATTCAAATAATAATATTGATATTTTTGATAGTAGTTTAAATATTAATCGTAAAGTAATAGCCGTTACTGGTGCTGTAATGCTTGTTAAAAAAGAGATTTATCAAAAATTAGGCGGTTTTGATGAAAATTATGATTATGGTTTAGAGGATATTGATTTTTGTCTAAATCTTTATAAAAATTCGTATGATACTTATTATTGTGGAACTTCTTTATTATTTCATCATGAATCTAGTACTAGAGTTAAATCGAAAGAATATATAGCTAGAGATAAGAAAAATTATGATTTATTTTTAAGTAAATGGAGAGAATATCTTTCTAAAAATCTTTTAATTGATAAGATTCATAATAATAAATTTTTCACTAAAAAAGATCTTAAAATTACCATAATTAATAATAATTTATTTTATGATTCTATTGTTGAGCTATTAGCTAAAAATTATGTAAAAAAAGGATATGAAATTAATATTATATCAGATTTTAATGATAAATATATTGGAAATTCTACTGATATTTTGATTAATTTTTCTAGTGAATATTGTTTTAGTGACATTATTTGTCGTGATGATTTAGTAGAAATAAAAATCGAAAATAATACTATAAATATTATAGATTTCAAAAATCAAAATAATATTATCACTGTTCCCATCAAGTATTCAATGCAATCTAATGAATTTGCTTTTGAAATTATTAATTTAGTAGAAAAAAAATTAAATTTAAAATGAAGGATTTTTATGGGATTTAAAGATAAATTAGTTAATAAATCTCCTTATGCATATATTTTAGCTAAAAGCAGATCAATAAACATGATTAAATCGTATAAATCTATTAAAGATCAAAATCTTTTCGATGAAGAATTTTATCTTTCCAAATATCCTAAAGTTAAAAAATCAGGCATGGATCCTTTAATTCATTATTTATTTTATGGATATTTGGAAGGTAAAAAACCTTTCAAAGATTTCGATGGTGGATTTTATAGTTATCATTATAATGTTGAAATTAATCCATTGATTCATTATGCTTTAATTGGTAAAGATAAAGGATATGATTATAAATGTGAAAATTTTGATTTAAACAGTTTAGCTGCTGAGGCCCCTATCTTTGTTTTACATGAGAAGATAACTAATCTTGGAGGTGCTAGCCTAACTATTTTAGATATTATTAAATCATTAGATTTTGCATATATTTTAACTTCTGATGGTGAAGATGTTGAGTTATGGCAATATAATTCTCGATTAGAGAAATTAAAAAATTGGGAAATTAGCTATAAAACGGATTATTCTTTAATAGATGATAATGAAATGATTATATCTGACGATTTTAATAATAGCCTTTTTAATAACAAATTATATGAAGTTTATAATGAAATTTTGACAAAATTAAACATACCTTTTATTCATATTAATCATTTAATTAATCATAGTTTTGATTTATTTGAAATAGCTATTAAAAATAATATTCCTTATCTATTAAATATCCATGATTTTTATTATCTTTGCCCATCTATTCATTTATTAAATGAAAATCTTAATTATTGTAATTTGAATTGTACTGATAGTTGCGCAATAAATATCGATAGAAAAAGTAAACTTCAAGAAGTTTTAAAAATATGGAGAAATTTAAATGAAAAATATCTTAAAAATTCAATTATAAACATTGTTCCTTCGTATTCGACTATCACTATTTACAATAAAATTTTTCCCAATATTAACAATTTTAAAGTAATTGAACCTGGTAGAGATTTAGAAATATTAAACCATGATTCTTATTTTAATAACAATAAAATAAAAATTTTCATACCCGGACATATCTCTCCTCATAAAGGATCATTTTTAATTAGAGAAATTAAAAAATTAGACACAGACAAAAATTTAGAACTTCATTTCGCTGGAACAACAATTCCTAATCTTAACAATTATGGTATAAATCATGGACGTTATAAAAGAGAAGAATTTAATCAACTAGTACAATCAATAAAACCAACATATATAGCTATTTTATCAAACTGTTTTGAAACATATTCACATACATTAACTGAAGCAATCGCAGCTCAAATACCAGTTTTAACTACAAATTTAGGAGCACTAAAAGATAGAGTCGAAGAAACAGGTATTGGATGGACTTTTGATCCAAATGCTGAAATAATTTATGAAAATATATTAAATATAAATGAAAAAGAATATCATGAAAAAATTAAAAATTTATCTAAAGTAAAACTTCCAAAATATGGTGAAATGATAGAAAAATATAATAAAATTTATTCAAAAATTAAAAGATAAAAAAAACATGTTTAAATATAAGATTTCTGTTGTTGTTCCCACTTATAATTCAGGGGATTTTCTAGTTGATTTGTTTGATTCTTTAAAATCTCAAACTATTGGTTTTGAAAATATTGAAGTTATTTTTGTTGATGATAATTCTAAGGATAAAAGAACTCTTGATTTATTAAATAAATTTAGCAATTATAATAATGTTAGAGTGATTTATAAGGAGTATAATTCAGGATATCCTGGTGAAGGTAGAAATATTGGTTTAAAAAATGCTAATGGTGAATTTATTATTTTCACAGATCATGATGATACATACAATATTGATGCGTTTGAAAAAATGTATGCTAATTCATATAACAAGGAAATGATAATTTCTAATTTTAATAAAGTATATTCTGGGAAAAAAATTCCATTCAATGCTAATTTCACAAATTATTTAACACTTCCAGCAGCTATTTGGACCAGAATGTTTAAAAGAGAATTCTTAGTTAAAAATAATATTTGGTTTTTAGAAGGGATGCTAGCAGAAGATGTATATGTGGCTACTTTAGCTAGTCTAAAAACAGATAAAATAGTTTATCTTGAAAATTTATATGGATATAATTATAATATTAGGGATAGTGATAAAAATAAATCAGTAATTCATTTAAGAAATTATAAATATATTGAAGCAATGTTAAATGGATATATTGAAATCTGTAAAATGCTTGAAAAAGAAAATTTCACACAATATGGTGAAGATATTTTTCGAAAGCATCTAACATCATGGTTATATACTATTGATTTAAGCAATTTAACACAACAGGATAAACAGAATTTATATAAAAAATCATATCATGTTTTTAAGGAATATTATAGTGAAGATCCTTATTTTAAAGGAAAATATAAAAAAACAGCAAATAATATTTTAAATAAAAATTTTAAAAAAGCAGCAAAAGATAGCTTATTTAAAAAATTAAAGGCTAAATTATGAGTAAATATAAGATTTCTGTTGTTGTTCCCACTTATAATTCAGGGGATTTTCTAGTTGATTTGTTTGATTCTTTAAAATCTCAAACTATTGGTTTTGAAAATATTGAAGTTATTTTTGTTGATGATAATTCTAAGGATAAAAGAACTCTTGATTTATTAAATAAATTTAGCAATTATAATAATGTTAGAGTGATTTATAAGGAGTATAATTCAGGATATCCTGGTGAAGGTAGAAATATTGGTTTAAAAAATGCTAATGGTGAATTTATTATTTTCACAGATCATGATGATACATACAATATTGATGCGTTTGAAAAAATGTATTTAATGTGTGAAGGTGATATATTAATTACTAATTATTATAAACAATTTAAAGATAAAAAAATTCCCGAAAAAACTCTTTTTAATCGTAGTAATATTGTTGTTAATAGTTTAAATGAAGATTTAAGACTTTTACAAATAGGGCCCACTATATGGACTAAATTATTTAAAAGAGAATTTCTAGTTAAAAATAATATTCAATTTTTAGAGGGAATGTTAGCTGAAGATTTAGAGTTTTATATTCATAGTTTATTTAAAGCTAAAAATATTGTATATTTAGATGATTTTTATAGTTATAATTATAAAATTCGAGATGAAAAAGAAGATAAATCAACAATAAATCTTAGAAATAAGGAAGTATTATCTAAAATGATTAAAGGTTATTATAAAACCGATGAATTATTAAAAAAGTTAGATAAAAGTAAATATTTCCATTTAGTATTTAAAAGACACTTTGTGTACTGGATTACAAGTTTGATTAAAAGTGAAATAGATGATGAGGATAAAGTAGAATTATTAAAAGAAATTAATCCTTTATTAAAAAAACAACTAGTTATTTATCCAGCTTTTGATGAAAGAATTTATGATTCTTTAACAACTCCATTGTTAGAGGATAATTATAAGGATGCGGTTATAAATATTAATAAAATTAAGAAAAGTCTTAAAATAAAAGAAAAAATTAAAACACTATTTTGTTTTAAATAGATTAATACTATGAGAACTTTTTAGATAAAAGTTTTTATATTATTTCTTATAAAACTTATATTATTATAATAAACTAGTTTTTATAATAGGATTGAAAATAATGTTTAAGAATAATCAGCATATACAAAATTTTTCAAAATACTCTTTTTTATTGCGCGAATTAATAAAAAGAGATATTAGTGGGAAATATAAAGATTCTACTTTAGGAATGTTGTGGAGTTTTTTAAATCCTTTATTATCTATGATTGTTCTTACTATGGTATTTTCATTAATATTTTCAGGATCTATTGAAAATTTTCCAGTTTATTTGTTAAGTGGTAAACTTCTTTTTGATTTATATTCAAATGCAACTACCGGGGCTATGAATTCTATTAAAGATAATTCAGAAATAATTAATAAGATTTATGTTCCTAAATATATGTTTACTGTAGGAATTATCTGTTCAGAGTTTGTTAATTTTTTAATATCATTAGTTGTTCTTATAGCTGTGATGATTATAACTGGTGCTCCGTTTTATTTTTCTTTGATATATTCACCTATTCCAATATTCTTTTTATTAATTTTAACAGCAGGTATTGGTTTAATATTAGCCACTGCCACAACATTTTTCACGGATATTAAATATTTATACGGTGTTCTTATCATGTTATTGTCATTTATGACACCATTATTTTATCCAATTGAAATTATCCCACAACAATATATGATTGTATTTACATTAAATCCATTGTATGCTGCTGTTTCATCATTTAGGGATATTGTTCTTGGTGGAACATTTCCTGCTACAGGACCTTTGTTTTATTTAATCATTACTTCGATAATATCCTTAATTATTGGAATATTTATATTTAATAAATATCAAGATCAATTTGTACTAAATTTATAAAAAAAGTGTGAAGGAAGAATTTATGTCTAATCAGATAAGATTTCCAAATAAATTTATTCAAGAAGAATCTCCTGATGAGGGAGTATGGGTAAATTTGAATAATATTAAAGTTGATGATTGGCAGAAGTTAGCCGAATGTGATTTAAAACCACATCAAAGACCTTCTACGATTATTTTGTCTGATTTTAATTTTAATATACCAGATAAAGCTAGAATTAGTCATATTTTCATTGAACATAATTTTAAAAAAGAATCATCGAAAACACCTATTAAAATGGAACCTCCTGTTTTTAAAATCAACTCTAACATGGAAAAACCATCTTCAGTAGAGGCAGGAATTTATCCAATCGAAAGAACGGTTTTTTTTATCAATGATGAGATTGATCTTACTGTAGAAGATATTAATAAAGATGATTTTAGTATTTCAGTTAAATTTCCTCAAAATTCTACGGATAATGAAGGGCGTTTATTTTTAGATTTTATTCGTGTTAAAATAGAATATGAAATTCCTCATTATGTTTTAAGTAGTGGTGAAACCAGCAAATATTACCCTACCAAAAATAACCCTTTAAAAAAGGCTGTAGGCGATGAATTTAAGTATAGTGTTTATTTTAGGAATGTTACTGGTGTTACAGAAGATAAACAGAAAGTAGAAATTAATGTTCCTGATGGTTTGGAAGTAGTTAATTATTATTATAAACATGGTAAAGTTAATACACTGTACGATATTGAAGATAGTGATGTTGAAGATGAATTTGATACTGAAAATATGGTATGGTATCCTTCTGTTAGAGGAAAAGGTATTTCAAGACTTAGAATTGTTTTCAAATGTTTAACTGAAGGGCATAAGATTTTAAATTCTTATAATGAACATGCAGGTAATTCTCCAAATTTTCATGTTGATGTTTTTCCATCAGATTTTGAAAGTTGTGAAAGTAAATTTGAACAAACAACAAACAAATGGGCTTCAGAATTAGAAGAAGATGAAGATTATCAATTTTTAAATAAAGATGTAGTTATTAATGTTGAAGATGTTTCTATGGAATTTGAAGTTCCTCAAGAAAAAGTAGATAATATTAAAGAATATTTTATTAAATGGGCTAAAAGAGAATTAAAACCTAAAACGCATTTTGATGCTCTAAAAGGTGTTACATTCAAAATTAATAAGGGTGAACGTGTTGGTATAATAGGATTTAATGGAGCCGGTAAGAGTACTTTATTAAAACTTCTATCTGGTGTTTATAGTCCAACTAAAGGATCAATTGAAGTTAATGGTAAAATAGCTCCATTATTAGAGCTTGGAGCTGGATTTGATCATAATTATAGTGGTCGAGAAAATGTTTTTTTAAATGGAGCCATTTTAGGTTATTCTAAAGAGTTTTTAGAAAGTAAATATGATGAAATAGTGGAGTTTTCAGAATTAGAAGATTTTATGGAAATCCCGATTAAAAATTATTCATCAGGTATGACTGCAAAGTTAGGTTTTTCAGTAGCCACAGTAGTTAATCCTGAAATTTTAATTTTAGATGAAATATTATCCGTAGGAGATGTTAAATTTCAAAAAAAAAGTGGTGATAAATTAAAATCTATGATGGGCTCAGGTACCACAGTTTTATTAGTTTCACACTCTACATCTAAAATAAGAGAATTATGTACTCGCGCTATATGGTTAGATAAAGGAAAAATCGTGATGGATGGAGATGTAGATTATGTGTGTGATGCTTATATAGAAGCTGCTAAACAAGCATCTGCCGATGAAATTAAAAATTTAGAATTAGTATAAAAATTGTTGATTAAATTGTATAATAAACATAAACTTTTTGCTTCGATTTTCAATATTTTTTCCAAATCTTCAATTAATAAAAATCAGATTACATTTATTTTAGATGATAATAATTCATTTAAAGGTAATATGAAGTTTATTGAGGAAGAATTTTTAAATAATGGTCAGTTTGATTTTTTCTATTTTAATAAAAATAAACCTTCATTTTCTTCCATAAAGAAACTAGCCAAATCTAAATATATTTTTCTTGATGATAATTTTTTAGCAATGGCTTTTATGAATTTTAATAAAGATACAGTTATAACTCAATTATGGCATGCTCCTGGTGCTTTTAAAAAATTTGGCGCTTCTTCTTCAAATATGAAAGAAGAAATATTTATGATTAGTAAGTCTAGTGAAAAGATTGATTATTTGATTACAAGTTCTGATAATGTTTCTTATTTTTATGAGGATGCTTTTAGAATTGATAAATCAAAAATTAAACCTTTAGGGAATTCTCGTGTTGATTATTATTTTAAAGAACATAATATTAATAATTTAAGAAAAAATTTTGATAAAATGTATCCTCAAGCTGTTAATAAAAAGATTATTTTATACGCTCCTACTTTTAGAGAAAATGAGAAGTTTAATAATGTTTTTAATTTTCTTGATTTGGAAAAATTTAATAAAACTTTAGGTGATGATTATATTTTAGCTTTAAGATTCCATCCCAAGTTAAAAAAATCTTATAAACAAAATATTAATTTTAATAAGAATTTTATTGATCTTACAGATTATGAAAATGAACAAGAATTATTATTAATCTCAGATATTTTAATCACGGATTATTCATCTATTATGATTGAATATGGTCTTTTAAACAAACCCATCTTTTTTTTTGTTTATGATTTTAGTAGTTATTTAAATCTTGATAGAGGTTTCTATTTTGACTATAAAGATGTCCCAGGAAAAATTGTATATACTGATGATGAATTAATTGAAGCTATTGCCTGTGAAGATTTTGAAAAAGATAAAATATCAGATTTTTTAAACTTTCAATTTGATAATTTGGATGGTAAATCATCTAAAAGAATTGTTGACTACATATTAAATAAAAATTAAGATGTGATATTTTTGAATAATATTTATGTAAGTGTTATTATTCCAGTATATAATAGAGAATCATATATTGCAGAATGTTTGGATTCTGTTATTTCACAAGAATTTGATCATAGCTATGAGATTATTTTAATAGATAATGGATCAACGGATAGAAGTTTAGAGATATCTAGAAATATTTTAAATAATTGTGAAATTCCAAGCAAAATTATTGTTCAAAAAAATAATCTTGGTGTAAGTAATGCTAGAAATGAAGGTATTAAAAAATCTAATGGCAGATATATTGTTTTTATTGATGATGATGATTGGATAGCAAAAAATCATTTAAAATGTTTATATAGAGCTATTAAAAATAATGATTTTGCATTTACAGGTCTTGTTAAAATCGATGAAAATAAGAATATAATTTATGAAAGTAGAATTGATTCAACTTCAATAACTACAATAGATTTAATTAAATTAGAATTAAGTATGGATGTTACTTTTAGTTTTTGCCAGTTAATGTATAGCAGAGATTTGATTAATAACTTTTTTGTTGAAAGTAATAGTTATGGTGAAGACACGGATTTTGCTCTTAAAAATTTAATTAATGGTCAAAATGTTGGTATTTGTAGTGATATAACCTATTTTTATAGGCAACATAATGATTCTTCTATTAATAAAGCTGATTTTAAGAGATTTGAGTTTATACAAATTTTAGAAAACCTTAAAGATTATTTTAGCGATTATCCTCAGTTAGTTAATCTTATTATTACTAATAGAATTCCTAGAGCTATTTTTGGAAATATGTTATTTTTTTTTGTAAATGATTATAGTTATGATGATGTTATATTTTATATGAATAAACTTGATTTGTTTGATAAGCTTAGAAGATTTAAGGGTAATTTAAAATATAGATTAAAAATAAATCTATTTTTATTAAATCCAAGATTATATATTAAATTATGGAAAAAATTTAAAAATTCAATTTGATCATGTATGAAAGTTTCTGTTGTTACGCCCAATTATAATGGAATAAAGTATTTAAAAAAATATCTTGATAGTTTAAATAATAATTCTGAATATATTGGAGAGGTGATTATTGTTGATAATGGTTCTAGTGATAATAGTGTGATTTTTATACAACAATATCAAGAAAAATGTAATTTCGAAATTAAAATTATTGAAAATTCTCAAAATTTAGGTTTTGCTAAAGCGGTAAATGAAGGTATTAAAAATTCTAAATATGATTATATATTTTCTCTAAATAATGATACTGAACTTAAATCAAATACTATCAAAGAATTGTTAAAACTTATTAATTCTAGTGATGATATTTTTTCTGTTTCTTCTAAAATGATACAATCGGATAATCCAAATTTTATTGATGATGCTGGTGATGAATATACTTTACTTGCATATACTAAAAAAAGAGGAGATAACAAGCCAATAAATAAATTTAATGATATTTGTGAGATTTTTTCTTCTTGTGCTGGCGCAGCACTTTATAGAAAATCTATTTTATATGAAATTGGTTTTTTTGATGAGAATTTTTTTGCATATCTAGAAGATGTCGATTTATCTTATAGAGCTAAAATAAATGGATATAAAAATTATTATTGTCCTGATGCAATTGTTTTTCATAAAGGAAGCGCAACAACTGGAAATAAATATAATGAATTTAAAATTAAAATATCTGCTCGAAATAATGTTTGGATGATATATAAAAATATGCCCATGCCACAAAAAATTTTTAATATACTATGGATAGTATTGGGGTTTCTAATTAAATATATATTTTTTAAAAAGAAAGGATATGGAGATATTTATAAAGAAGGTTTAAAAGAAGGGTTCAATAATAAAAATAAATTAGAAAAAACAAATTTCAAATTCAAAAATACTAAAAATTATTTTAAAATAGAATATGATTTAATCAAAAATACTTTTAAATTATTAGGATAAAAAATATGGTTGATTTATCTATAATTATTGTGAATTATAATACATTTATTCTTACAAAAAATGCGATTAATTCAATTTTAAAGTATAATCATAGTTTCACATATGAAATATTGATAGTTGATAACTGCTCTAGTGATAATAGCATAGATAATCTAAAAAATTATTTTAAAAAAGAAAAAGCCATCCATTTTATATTATCAGATGAAAATAAAGGTTTTGCAGCTGGAAATAATTTAGCTATCAAAAAATCTAAAGGAAGATACATTCTTCTTTTAAATTCAGACACAGTAGTTTTTGAAAATACTTTGAATGTTTGTTTTAGATATATGGAGGATAATAAAGATGTGGGTGCTTTAGGGTGTAAAGTTCTTTTAGAAGATGGTAAATTGGACATGGCTTGTAAAAGAAGCTTTCCTAATCTTAGAAATTCATTTTATAAACTTCTACATATTCCAACTAATAATGATAAGAATAATTATAATTTAGATAATCTGGATGATAACGGAATTTATGAAATTGATTGTTTAACTGGTGCTTTTATGTTTATTAGAAGAGAAGCCATTCAATTTTTAGATGAGATTTTCTTCATGTATGGTGAAGATATTGATTTATGTTATAGAATAAAAAAGGAAGGTTGGAAAATAATATATTTAGGTGAAGTGGAAATAATACATTATAAAGGATCTAGTAGTAAAAAACAAAGATCTAAATTAATATATGAATTTTATAGAGCAATGTATATTTATTATAGAAAACATCAAGCTCAAAATTATTCAAGAATAACTAATTTTGTTGTATATGTAGGAATTGCTATTTTATTTTTAGGTAAACTTCTGTTCAATGTTTTTAGGAAATCTTAAAAAAATTTTTTTTTTAGATTTTTAATATAAAAAATAGAAAAATTTAATTTAATATTAATACTATAATAATCATTATAATTTCTTATTAAGTTTTTATTAATGAGGGTATTGTTTTTATGATTAGACAAAATCAGAGAATATTAAATTTTTGTTTGGTTTTAATTGATGTTTTCGTTGTTTGCCTTTCACTTTTATGTTCATGGCTATTAAGATTTAAAACTACTATTTTTGGACCTATAGGGGGTCATTTAAGCTTCGAAGAATATCTAATATTCATGATTTTAGTTGTTATTCCTACTTATTTAATTTTATACTTTTCATTTGGATTATATAAACCTTTTAGAACTCATAAAACAATTTTTACAGAGTTAACCCAAATTATTAAAGTTAATATTGTTGCATTTTTTGTTTTAGTAACAGTATTATTTATTATCAATCAGCCAAACTTTTCTAGAATAATGTTGTTTTTACTAGCTATTATAGCAACATTTTTTGGAATTATTGAAAGATTTATGATAAGAAGTTTTTTAAAACGTATAAGATCAGATAATAGAAATTTAAAACATATACTTATTGTTGGGGATAATGAATTAGCATATAGATTTGCTCGTAAAATTAGACACAATCCTTATCTTGGATTTTCTATTGCAGGTTTTCTTGGTAGAAGTAATAGAATAGGTATGGAAATTGAAGGAAGCATGATTATTGGTTCTTTCAATGATTTAGAATATATTTTAGAAAATAATAATTTTGATAGGGTTGTTTTAGCTATTCCTTTAAAATTTTATTCTAAAATCGATGAACTTGTGGCTATTTGTGAAAAATATGGTATTAAGGCAGAAATCATCCCTGATTATTATCAATATTTCCCTGCAAGGCCTTCTGTTGATATGATTGAGGATATTCCAATTATTAATATTAGGGATGTTCCACTTGATGATGCATTTAATAAAGTTTTAAAATTTATTTTTGATTATATTATATCAATTATTGCTATTATAATAACGTCTCCGATTATGATTATAACAGCTATTGGTGTGAAGTTGAGTTCTCCAGGTCCTGTAATCTTTAAACAGGAAAGAATAGGTTATCATGGTGTACCTTTTACAATGTATAAATTTAGAAGTATGAAGGTTCAAGATCCTGATGATGAAAAATCTCAGTGGACTACTAGGGATGATCCAAGAAAAACAAGATTTGGAGAATTTATTCGTAGAACAAGTATTGATGAGTTACCTCAATTTTTCAATGTTTTAAAAGGCGATATGAGTGTTGTAGGTCCAAGACCTGAAAGACCTTATTTTGTTAATGAGTTTAAGGAGGCTATCCCTAAATACATGATCAAACATCAAGTTAGGCCTGGTTTAACTGGTTGGGCCCAAATTAATGGTTTTCGTGGGGATACTTCTATTAAAAAACGTATTGAGTTTGATATAGAGTATGTGGAAAATTGGCATATGGGTCTAGATTTAGGAATTATGATTAAAACTATTCTTAAAAAAGATCCTAATGCGTATTAATTTTTTTATTTTTATTTTAACCTTTAATTTTTAATAATTTCTTTTTTTTGAATCTTTTTTATATTTTATATTTTTTTTTAATAGTACAATAGATATTAGTTTTCATATGGGGTAACTTATATTTTTATATGGATATTTTTACATATGTAGTATTAACATTAATGAAGGGTTTGGTATGGAAGGAGAAATTTTAGAACAATATAATAAAATTAAGGATAAACTCTCTGAAGAGGAATTTATCGAAAGATTAAATTATTTTAGAGAAAAAAATAAAGATATTAGTTTCATGGATGATATTGACAATGCTCAACAAGTAGTTAATGAATATTTAACTATGGAAAATGAAACTTTATCAACACAAGAAGAATTTGCACGTAATAATATTGCTCAATTTGAGGATGGAGATAATAATATTAATATCTCTGGAAGAGTTATGCAAATAGGAACTCCTAAAACTTTTAAAAGAAAAAAAGGGAATGATGGTAAAGTTTGCAATATTGAAATAGCCGATTCTACAGGAACAATGAAAGTAGTGATGTGGACAGAAAATATAAAACTATTAAAAAAGTTTAGTGAAGGGAATCTTATTCAGATAAGTAATGTGGATATTAAAGATGGATATAGCGGTTTGGAAGCTGTTATGAAACCAAGATCAACTGTAAAACATATCACAGAAGAGGAATGTCCTAATTGTCCAGAATATATAGAAGAGATAACTCCTATTTCAGATATTGTTCCAGATACAAAAGTTAATATTATTGCCCGTATTATTAGAATTCCTAATATTAGAACTTATAAGAAAAATGGCAAAGAAGGTAAAGTAGGATCTTTAGAATTACAAGATGAATCTGGTAAAATTTCATATACTTTATGGAATAATAATGTTGAGTTAATTGATTTGTTGGAACTTCACAGTGGAGATGCAATTAAAGTATTGGCTGCTCAAGCAAGAGAAAGAAATGGTGAAATTTCATTGTCTCATTGGGATGGTAAAATTGTTAAAGGAGATTTTGATATTCCAAAATTTGAAAACACTATTACTAAAATAATTGATGTTAAAGAACAGAATAATGTTAATATCTTAGGTATCGTTACTAAAATCCAAGATATTAAAACATTTAGACGATCAGATGGTAGTGAAGGAAAATTAAGATCATTTGAGGTTAGGGATGATACTGAAGGAATTAGAGTCACAGTTTGGGATGATGATACAGATTTAGATATTAAAAAGGGTCATGTAATTAAAATTATTGATGGTAATGCTAGATTTGATGATTATACTTCAACTGGTTATTCTTTAAATACTAATTGGAATACAGAAATATCCATTGATCCAAAGATTTCTGAAGAACAAAAAATAATCTTCGAAGAAATTAAAGAACAAATGGGTCCAAAATACATAGAAGAAGTATTAGAAATGGATGATGAAGGTGAGGAAGTGGATATTATTGGAAGAGTAATATCTGCAAGTGATTTGAACCAATTTGAACGAGATGATGGAACAACAGGAACTGTTAAATCTGTTGATTTATCAGATGGAACTGGTGTTGTTCAACTTTCATTATGGGAGGATAAAGCGAAAGAGAATTATACGCCGGGTGATGCTTATTTAATTGAAAATGGGAGAACACGTCTAGGTATGTATGCAGTTGATTTAAATGTTGGCGGAAGTTCAAGGGTTATTAAATTGGATGAAGATGATCCACGTGCATTAATGTTACCTACATTTGAAACTCTTGAAGAAATGATATATACCACCAAAAAAGTTTATGAAATAGATGAAGATGATTCAAAAATTAGAGTTATTGCAAGAATAATAGAACTTAATGATACTCATGAATTTGAAAGAATAGATGGAACTAAAGGTTTAGTTAGAAATATTGAAATAGCTGATAATACAGGTTCTATTTCTCTTGTATTATGGGGGGATAATGCAGATATGGCTCTTGAAGTAGGTGAAGCTATTAAAATTGAGGATCCACGTATAGGTTTTAATGATAATGATAATAGGATAGAGTTAAGTACTTCAAGAAATACCTCTATTCTATCACCATCTAATAGTGAAATATCTGATTTGCCAACATTCAGTGAATTACAAGATATTATTTATCAGCCTAAAGAAATTGAAATGCTTGAGGATGATGATAGAAATGTTAAAGTTGCAGGTCATATTATTGAGGCTTTTTCTAATAAAAATTTAATTACTCGTTGTCCTCATTGCCATAATAATTTAGAAATTACTGATGATGAATATATTTGTGATTTTTGTGGTGAAGAAATTGACGAACCTGATTATCTTTTAATGATTCCTACTCGAATAGAAGATGATACAGGGGAGATATCAATGACATTTTTCAATAACTTAGCTGAAGAATTAATTGATATGAAAACTGAAGATGTTGTTGAAATTATTGAAGATAGTGGTGATCTTGGAGTATTAGAAGGTAAGGTTGAAGATTTATCTAATTTATATGTTGAAGTTATTGCAGATGTTGGATTTGATGAGTATAATGAAGAAATTAGGCTTAGACCTAAAAGAATTTTATCTAAATATTATTAAAAAATAAAATAGGGATTGGATAGTTATGGTAGAGTTAGAAGATTTGCCAAGTGTAGGTGAAAAAACAGCAGAAAAACTTAGAGATGCTGGATTTGCGGATATGATGAGATTAGCCACTGCAACACCAAAAGAATTAGCGGTTAAAGCAGAAATTGGTGAGGGGGTAGCTGAAAAAGTCATTGAAGCGGCACGTAAATCTGAGAATATTGATTTTGAAACAGCATGGGATGTAAGTAAAAGAAGAGAAGATGTTGGACATATTTCCGTCGGAAGTAAAGGATTTAATGATTTAATTGGTGGCGGGATTGAAACTCAGGCTATGACAGAGGTTTTTGGAGAATTTGGTTCGGGTAAAAGTCAAATTTCACATGAATTGGCTGTTACTGTTCAGTTACCTTTAGAACAAGGTGGACTTGATGGTGAATGTGTTTTTATTGATACTGAAAATACTTTTCGTCCAGAACGTATTGATCAAATAGCTGAAGGATTTGAATTAGATAGAGAAGAAGTTTTACAAAATATTCATGTTGCACGTGCATTTAACTCTTCACACCAAATCTTAATGGCTGATAAAGTTAATGAACTTGTTCAAAATGGAAATAATGTTAAATTAGTTATTGTAGATTCTCTCATGGCTCACTTTAGAGCAGAGTATGTGGGTCGTGAATCTTTAGCTGTAAGACAACAAAAATTAAATCAACATTTACATTCACTACAACAACTTGCTAATACTTATAATATGGCAGTATTTATCACTAATCAAGTTCAAGCTAAGCCCGATTCTTTTTTTGGTTCACCTACTAAAGCTATTGGTGGTCATGTTTTAGGTCATGCTTCAACTTATAGAATATGGCTTAAAAAAGGTTTGGCTGGTAAAAGAATTGCTCGTTTAGTTGATAGTCCTCATCTTCCTGAGGGTGAGTGTGTTTTTAAAATTACTAATGATGGTATTGTAGATTAAAAGGCAAAATTAATCACCTTTTATATCTTATATTTTTTTTCTATTAATTTTGATGTTCCAATATCACTTCTATGATATATGTTTCCTTTAATATGAGAGCATGCTTTTTCAGCTATTTTTTCGGCTTCTTGTATGGTATTTCCATTAGCTACAATTGCAAGTGCTCTTGAATTAGAGAGATGTATTCCATCATCTTCTTGATTTACTGCAGCATAAAATACTTTAGCGCCTAAATCATTAATTGCTTTTTCATTGATTTTTATTAACTCTTCTGTGTGTTTTGTTTCGGGATATCCTTCAGGAACAATATATTTACATACTGAAGCTTTATTTTCAAATTCTACATTGTCTAACTTTTCATCTATAATATTTTGACATATTTGGGTGAGTGATGTTTTAAGTAAAGATAATACATTCATTGATTCAGGATCTCCAAATCTTGCATTATATTCAATTAAACGTGGGCCATGGTCTGTTAACATGAACTGTCCATATAAAATACCTTTGTATGGTTCTGTTTCTGTAGCTATTGCGTTTAATGTTTTTTTCATTATTTTAACTGCTTCATCATAATTTTTTTGTGATAAAAATGGTAATAGCCCATTTTGATCTGAATATGAACCCATTCCTCCTGTTATAGGACCTTGATTCCCTTCAAATGCGTGCGGATGATCTTGTACTGCAGGCATGGGCACTAAGTTTTTACCATCACAAAATGCTTGTATTGTGAATTCTTCTCCAACTACTTTTTCTTCAATAATTACTTGTGCGAATCCTCCTATTTTATTTTCAATTATTTCTTTAGCATATTCTTCTGCTTCTGTATTATTTTTTAAGTGATCTCCCACTATTTTTACTCCTTTTCCGCCTGTCAATCCTATTGGTTTTACAACAACTTCTTTTTCAAAGTCATTTAAAAAAGCATTTAAGTCTTCTGTATTGTCAAATACTTTGTAGAGTAATGATCCTTTTATGTTATAATCTTCGAATAGCTTTCTCATAAAGGATTTATCTGTTTCTATTCTTGCTGCACTTTTAGTGGGGCCTATACAGTGAATTCCATTTTTTTCTAATTCATTTACTATTCCTTTTTCCAATGGTGCTTCTGGTCCTATAAATGCAATGTCTATGTTGTTTTTTATTGCATAATCTACTACTTTTTCTATTTCTCCTTCGTTACCTATTTTGTATTTAGCAATTTTAGATATTCCTGGATTTTTTTTACTCATGTAGGAATATAGTTCAACATCGTCTTTTAGTTCATTTGCTATTGCATGTTCTCTGGCACCAGTTCCTACTACTAAAACTTTCATAATAATAAATTCTCCTAATATCTTTGGCATATTTTTTTTATACTATTATTTGTATTTGAATACTAGTCATGCCTTAACTTATATATATTATCTTAATCTAAAATAATTTCTATATTATTTATATAAAAAACTAATTTTTTAATAAAGGGTTTTTATAATGAGAGGTGGAGAAGCAATTATTGAATCACTAAAGAGAATGGGTGTTGATATTATATTTGGTTATCCTGGAGGTCAATTAATACCATTCTATGATATGTTATATGATGCAGAGATGGATCATATATTAGTTAGACATGAACAATGTGCAGCTCATGCAGCGGATGGATATGCAAGGGCATCAGGTAAAGTGGGTGTTTGTATAGCCACTTCTGGTCCTGGTGCAACAAATCTTGTTACAGGTATTGCTGCTGCATATATGGATTCATCTCCAATAGTGGCAATAACAGGACAAGTAACTTCTAATTTAATTGGAAATGATGCATTTCAGGAGGCAGATATCATTGGAATAACTATGCCTATTACTAAACATAGTTATCAACCTAAAGATCCTGATCTTATACCGTCTGTTATTAAATCAAGTTTTGAAATAGCAGGAAGCGGTAGGCCTGGACCAGTATTAATAGATGTTCCTAAAGAAGTTCAAGAAAAAGAATTATCAATTTTTGATGATAATATGATATCCACACCAGGATATAATCCAACAATAAAAGGAAACATAAAACAAATAAAAAAAGCAAAAAATTTAATTAAACAATCTAAAAAACCGTTAATATTAGCAGGTGGGGGTGTCATTATTTCGGATGCTACTGATGAATTAAAACAGTTATCCGAAATGATTAATGCACCTGTTATAACTTCACTTTTAGGTAAAGGTGTTATTGATGAGACAGATCCTATGGCTTTGGGAATGTTGGGAATGCATGGAAGAAAAGTTGCAAATGATTCTATAAACAAAAGTGATTTATTAATAGCTGTTGGAACAAGGTTTTCTGATAGAACAACTGGTAAATTAGAAGATTTTTTACCTAATACTAAAGTTATACATATTGATATAGATCCTGCAGAAATTGGTAAAAATGTTGAAGTTGATTTACCAATTGTAGGGGATGCTAAAAATATTCTTTCATCACTTATTGATTCATTAAATGACTATGAATCTAATTATAGTGCTGTTAAATGGTCTAATAGTTTAAAATCTATGAAAAATGAATTTTATCCAAGATATAGTTATGATGATGTTCCTTTAAAGCCGCAATCTGTTATTAAAGAGATTGGCGATGCTTTAACCGCAGATTCAATTGTCACAACTGATGTAGGTCAAAATCAGATGTGGGCTGCTCATTTTTTTGACACACAAAAACCACGCAAATTCATATCATCAGGTGGGCTTGGAACAATGGGATTCGGTCTTCCAACAGCTGTAGGGGCAAAGGTAGCATGTCCAGACGATCCAGTATTAACAATTACAGGTGATGGTGGATTTTTAATGGTATGTCAAGAATTATCAACAATTAAAGAATATGATACTCCAGTTATTGTGGCAATTCTTGAAAATAAAACATTAGGAATGGTTTATCAATGGCAAAATCTTTTATATAATAAAAGATATTCTCAAACAATTTTAGATAAAAATCCTGATTTTGTGAAATTATCTGAAAGTTTTGGAATTAATGCTGAAAGAATTACTCAACCTGGTGAAACAAAAATTGCAGTTAAAAAAGCCATTAAAGATAATGAACCAATAGTTTTAGATATTGTTGTGGATAAAAATGAATGTTTACCTATGGTACCTCCAGGAGCAGGGATAAATGAAATGCTTGGAGAATATAAGCTAGAAAAAGACACATAGGCGATTAATTATGGTGAATGAAAATCATATTATTAGTACTTTAGTTGAAAATAAACCCGGAGTATTGCAGAAAATAGCTGGCCTATTTACAAGAAGAGGATTTAATATTGAAAGTATAACAGTAGGAGAATCAGAAGTTGAAAATTTGGCTCGAATGATCATTGTTGTAAATGGAGATAAAAAAACACTAGAACAAGTTATAAAGCAACTATCTAAATTAGTTGATGTTATTAAAATAAAAAATCTTACATCAAATGCTGTTCAAAGAGAATTATGTCTTATTAAAGTTAACATTGCAGATGCTAAATCTAGATCAGAAATAATACAATATTGCGATATTTTTAGGGCAAAAATAGTTGATATCTGTGAAGAATCGCTTATAATTGAATTCACTGGTGATATAGAAAAATTAGACGCATTTTTAAAACTACTTAAAGGATATGGAATTAAAAAATTATCTCGAACAGGCCTTACTGCAATGTCAAGAGGAATATAAAAAAATTTAATTACAAAATAGTAAGTGGAATATTAAAAAAATAATAAAGATTTTTATAGACAAATTTGAAGAGAGTTAGATTTACATAATTCTAAAAAAAAATAATAATACTTACTTTTAGATCTAATATAAAGCATCCAATATACAGAAAAATATTATAGAATTTAATAATCATATTTAGACAATTAGATATTGTTAATCAAGATAATAATTCAAATCTATTACTTTTTTTATTTTTCTTTTTTTTTTATTTGACATAAAGTATTATAATACATAAAAATCAAATCTATTTTATATAATTAAGTAAATGAATAATTATTTGAGGGCATTATAGAATGACAAACTATCACTTTGAACTAGAGGAATTTGGAAAAATAATTGAAAATCATACTAATTATATGAAAAATAGTATTAATCTCATAGCAAGTGAAAATATAGTTAGTATTGAAGTTAAAGAAGCTATTGTATCAGATTTGGAACATAGATATGCGGAAGGACAATCCCATCATAGATTATATGAAGGATGTCAATATGTGGATCAAATTGAAGATTTAACTAAAGAATCATCCAAAAAAATATTCAACGCAGAATATGTTAACGTCCAGCCAATATCAGGAGTAACAGCAAATTTAGCTTCATTTTTCGCATTTTCCAATCCTGGAGATAAATTGATGGCTTTAGATGTTCCAACAGGAGGTCATGTAAGTCATTCTAGGTTTAGTGCGGCCGGTATTTGTGGTTTAAATACTATTTCACACCCATTCGATCCAGAAATAATGAATATAGATATTGATGCAATGAATAAAAGAATTCTTAAAGAAAAACCTAAAATTGTTCTTTTTGGAGCAAGTCTATTTTTATTCCCACATCCTGTAGCTGAAGCGCGAGAAGCAGCTGATGAAGTAGGTGCAACAATTATGTATGATGGTGCACATGTATTAGGTTTAATTGCAGGCGGACAATTCCAACAACCATTACAGGAGGGAGCTGATTTGATGATGGGAAGTACTCATAAAACCTATCCAGGACCTCAAAGAGGGATCATTTTATCTAAAACAGAATATAAAGATAAAATAGATGATGCAGTATTTCCAGGAATTGTAAGCAACCACCATCTACATCATTTAGCTGGTTTAGGGATTGCTAATATAGAAATGCTTCAATTTGGTGAAGATTATGCAAAACAAACAATTAAAAATGCTCAAAAATTAGCCCAATCCTTATATGAGTTAGGATTTGATGTATTGTGTGAAGATCTTGGATTTACTAAATCTCATCAATTAGCTGTTAAAGTATCAGATATCCGATCTGCATCAGATATTGCATACGATTTAGCAGAAAATAATGTTATTTTAAATAAAAATCTTTTACCGGGAGATAATGTCCATAACAATGACAATCCATCTGGTTTACGAATAGGAACACAAGAAATCACAAGAAGAGGACTTAAAGAAAAAGAAATGGATGAAATAGCTGCATTTATTAAAGCAGTAGCAGTAGATCAAAAAGATATAAAAGAAGATGTCATAGAATTTATGGATCAATATACTACTATAGATTATGCATTTTCAAAAAGAGATGGTTATAAGGTTTATAAATTATGAAAATAGCATTTTGCATTACAGGAGCAGGACATTTACTAGAACAATCAGTAAAACTAGCAGAAAAAATATCACAAAAAAACGACTTAACAATATTTTTATCAGCAGCAGCAGTAGAAGTACTTAAAATGTATGGATTTTATGAAAAAATTATTCAACTATCTGGTGGAAAATACAATGAATTATACACAGAAATAAATCAGAGATTTAGCTATCCAATAACAGGTAGATTATCACTTGGAAAGTATGATCTACTTATAGTCACACCAGCAACAGCTAATACAGTATCAAAGATAGTATATGGAATAGCAGATAGTTTAGTTACTAATGCAGTAGCACAGGCAGGAAAAGGAGCAGTAAATATTTTTATGGTGCCAGTTGATTATCATTCTGGAGCAATAGATACAATACTTCCATCAAAATTAGAATTATCCCTATGTGAAAATTGTGATGAATGTATATCTGCATTAACATGTAAAAATGGGGCGATAATTCCAGCATCAGAAATTGATCTAACAAAATGTACTGGGTGTGGTTTATGTAAAAATTCATGCCCAAATGGGGCAATAAATGCAGGAAAAATTGTTACAATTTATATGAGAGATATAGATATTGAAAATACTAAAAAATTATCACAAATGAAAGGAATAACAATTTTTGAAAAACCATTTGATATTTTAGAGTATATATAAATTATTTTTCTTATTTTTTATTAAATAAAATTAAATTATAAGTAATAAATTAAAAATTCACTATAAGATACATATAATTAAGATTTTTTTTTTAATATGAAATTTTGGAAGGATTATCTGCTGATAATAATTTTACATAATAATTTTGTAAATAAGCTAATATTTATTAATTAAAAAAAAATAACAGATATATAATAATATAATTGATTATGTGTTGATATAGATGAGAAATATTATTGTAGATAAATTAAATCAGACTTATATTGAGGATTTAGATCTAGAAATCGTTGAAAGAAAAGGAATAGGTCATCCAGATAGTATAAGTGATGGTATTGGCGAAACTGTAAGTGAAGCATTATGTAATATGTACATGAATGAATTAGGTGGTGTGCTTCACCATAACACTGATGAAGTACAAATAACAGCGGGAGAATCAGATCCTAAATTCAGTGGTGGAAAAGTCTTAAAACCAATAGAAGTACTTCTTACAGGTAGAGGTGTGTCTGAATATGAAGGGCAAAAATTTCCTTTAGATGTTGTAGCTATAGAAGCAGCAAAAAATTTTCTAGATGAAACAATCATTAATTTAGATGTGGAACGTAATACTGTTGTTGAATGTAAAATTGGTCATGGGTCAGGAGATTTGGTAGATGTATTTAAACGACAAGGCGCTCCATCATCAAATGATACTTCATTTGGTGTTGGATACGCTCCATTATCTCAAACAGAAAAGTTAGTCTTTGAAACTGAAACTTTATTAAACTCTAAAGACTTTAAAAAGAAATATCCTGCTGTTGGGGAAGATATTAAAGTAATGGGACTAAGAGAAGAAGATCAAATAACACTTACAGTAGCATGTGCAATGGTATCTAAATATTTAAATGATAGAGATGAATATATTTCACTTAGGGAGGAATTAAAAGATATTATAGCAGACATTGCACCAAAATATACAGATAGAGATGTAAAAGTATATGTAAATACTGCAGATAATGATGATTCAAAAGATGCATCAGGATACTATTTAACAGTTACAGGAACATCTGCTGAAATGGGAGATGATGGGTCTGTAGGTAGAGGAAACAGAGCAAATGGTTTAATAACTCCATGTCGACCAATGTCTATGGAAGCAACATCTGGTAAAAATCCAATTAATCATGTGGGAAAAATATATAATATTTTATGTAATAAAATGTCAGAAGAAATAGTAGAAAGAGTTGAAGGAGTAAAACAAGTAAATGTGATGGTTTTAAGTCAAATTGGAAAACCTATTGATCAACCTAAAGCAGCATCTACACAACTCATACTAGAAAATGGCTATAAATTGGAGGATATTAATTTTAAGGTTGAGAGGATAGTTGATAGATGGTTAGAAGACATTGCAATTATCACAGAAAATGTAGTTAATGGAAATAGTAAAACATATTAAATAGCTTATTTCCATTTAATTTATTACTTCTTCATTTTTTTAGATTATTTAAGAATTAATCATCATTTATATTATATAATAATTCAGGGAGAATATTTGCAATGTCAATAAAAGAGGTAGAAAAATCATATAATCATAAAAAAATAGAAAATAAAATCCAAGATTCTTGGAAAGAGAATGAAACGTTCTCTAAGACTAATAAACTTAGATCTAATGGTCCTCAATATTCATTTTTAGATGGTCCGCCCTATTGTAGTGGTAAAATACATTTAGGAACAACATGGAACAAAGTAATCAAGGATTGTTACTTACGTTATAAAAGTATGAATGGTTATAATATAAGAAGACAGGCAGGATGGGATATGCATGGTCTTCCTATAGAACATAAAGTAGAAGAAATAATGGGTATAAAAAGTAAGCAAGAAATCGAAAATAATATTGGAATTGATAAATTCGTCGAAAAATGTAAAGAATTTGCAATACAGAATAAAAATGCAATGGAAAACGAATTTAAAGATTTAGGAGTATGGATGGATTGGGATAGTCCGTATATGACATTAGATCCAAAGTATATGGAATCAGCATGGTGGACATTAAAAAAGGCAAATGAAAAGGATTTATTGATAAATGATAAAAGAGTAATAAGTTGGTGCCCACACTGTCAAACAGCACTAGCTGCAGCAGAAATTGATTATGAAGAAAAAAAGGATCCGTCTATATTTATAAAATTTCCACTATCACAACCATTATTGACAAAGAAAGAAAATGATGGAAATTTGAAAGAATACTTTCTTGTTTGGACCACCACTCCATGGACAATTCCATCAAATTTAGCAATTGCAATTAATCCAGAATTTAAATATGCATTTGTTAAGATTAATGAAGAAATATTAATAATAGCTGAAAACTTAGTAGAAACTATCTTAGGGCCTTCACACTTAACATATAAAGAAAGATCTTCAGAAGAAGAAAATGAGGAAGATGTACTAAAAGAGGATGAAGTGTATGAAATAATAAAAGTAATAAGTGGAGAAGAACTGTTAAATTACAAATATGATTATCCACTGAAAGAAGAAGTGCCAATACAAGCGGAATATGATAAAAGGGATAATGTTCACACAGTGGTAGCTGGTGCTCATGTAGAGTTAGAAGAAGGTACAGGATTAGTGCATATTGCTCCGGGACATGGTGCTGATGATTTTGAAGTTGGTAAAAAATATAATCTTCCTATACATTCGCCATTAACAGAAGATGGTACTTATACAGAAGATGCAGGAAAATATATGGGGCAATTTTGTAGAGATGCAAATGATGAGATAATTGGTGATATGCAGAATAAAGGAGTAATATTTAAAAATGACACATTAATTCATAGATATGGTGTTTGTTGGAGATGTAAAACTCCTATTATTTATTTGGCAACTAAACAATGGTTTTTAAAAGTTACTGATGTTAAAAATCAAATGTTAAATGAGATTGATAAAGTAGAATGGATCCCTAATTGGGCTGGTGAAGGTAGATTTAAAGATTGGGTAGATAATGCGAAAGACTGGACTATCTCAAGGCAAAGATATTGGGGTATACCTATTCCAATATGGGAATGTCCTGAGTGTGGGGAGATTAAAGTTGTAGGTTCATTAGATGAACTTAAAAAAGAATCATTAAATGAGATTAATGTTGATGATGAGAAATTAATCCACAGACCTTATATTGATGAAATTAAAATGAAATGTGATTGTTGTGGAAGAAAAATTAGTAGAATTCCTGATGTTTTGGATGTCTGGATTGATTCTGGAGTTGCAGGTTGGGCTTCACTTTATTATCCTCAACAAAAAGATAAATTTCAGCAATGGTTTCCCTATGATTTTATAACAGAAGGGCATGATCAAACAAGAGGTTGGTTCTATTCACAATTAGGTGCCGGAGTAATAGCCTTTGATAGAGCGCCGTATAAAAAAGTTTTAATGCATGGGTTTGTGTTAGATGAAAATGGTAAAAAAATGAGTAAATCATTAGGAAATGTAGTATCTCCTGATGAGATTATTGAAAAATATGGGGCAGATGTATTAAGATTCTATCTATTATGGGCTAACAAACCATGGGAAGACTTGAAATTTGTATGGGATGAGTTAACAAACATTGAAAAAATGTTTAATATTTTATGGAATGTCTATGTTTTTTCAACAACTTATATGGTATTAGATAATTTTAATCCAATAAAACTCAAAAAAGAAGATTATAGTTTAAGATATGAGGATAAATGGATCATATCAAAGGTTAATAGTCTTGTGAAAGATGTTGGATGCTATTTAGATAAGTTAGAGTTTCATAAAGCCACTAGACTTATTAATAATTTTATTCTTGAAGATTTAAGTAGGTGGTATGTAAGATTAATTAGAGGTAGAACCTGGGTTGAACGTGATGATCCTGATAAGTTAGGTGCATATTATGCATTATATACAGCACTTGTAAAGTTGATACAAGTAATAGCTCCAATAGCACCACACATATCAGAAGAAATATATGAAAATTTAGTATTAAATGTAAATCCTGATGCACCAGATAGTATTCATATGAATAATTGGGAATATGATGTTGAAGTCATTGATTTTGATCTTGAATCCAAGATGGACATAGTTCGTGAAGTTATAGATGCTTCTATAAGAGCACGAGATATTGCAAAATATAAATTAAGATGGCCAGTTAATGATATTACAGTAGTATCACAAGATGAAAATATACTTAAAGCAGTTGAAGATTTAAAAGATATTATAAAAGAACAATCTAATACCAAAGAGGTTTTTACATCAGAGAGGTTTAAAAATCTTTCCTTTAATGCTAAACCGAACTTAAAAACATTAGGTCCAATACTCAAAGAAGATGTAGGTATAGTTAAAAAAGCACTAGAAAATGATGATGGAAATAAGATCAAATCTGAAATAGAAGAAAATAACTTATATATTATTGAAGAGGATGATAAAGTTTTTGAGCTTAATTCTGATCATATTTTATTTGAAAGTGAGCTTCCAGATGATTTTGTAAGTTCGGAATTTAAAGGAGGGAATGTATTTGTAAATACAAATATAACAACAGAAATTAAACAAGAGGCAATGGCTCGTGAGATAATAAGAAGAATACAAGATATGCGTAAAGATTTAGATTTAGATGTGGAAGCTAATATTGATGTTATAGTTAAAACGTCTGTAGAATTTAAAGATATGATACTGCCTAAACTTAAATTTATCATGAATGAAGTTAGAGCAAATAAATTGGATATTTTAGATATTGAAGAATATGAATCCTTTAATTCAGTAAAAGAAGATGAATATATTAAACATTGGAATATTGAGGGACAAAAAGTTTGCATCAGCATCACAGAAACAAAATAATAGAGAGAATTTAGATTATGAGTTTGAAAGATAGTGAAATTGATTATATAGAAGGAATACTAAATAGAAAGATGAATTCCTTAGAAGAAGGAATGTTGGATGTGATGTTTTCGGAACATTGTTCTTATAAAAGCAGTAGGCCTATTTTAAGTATTTTTCCCACACAGGGAAAAAATGTTATACTAGGACCTGGAGATGATGCAGGATTAATATCTATTACAGAAAAATATGCCTTAGCTGTTGGAATGGAAAGTCATAACCATCCCTCTGCAGTTGAACCATATGGGGGAGCAGGAACTGGAATTGGGGGGATATTAAGAGATATTATTTCAATGGGGGCAATGCCTATAGCATTATTGGATTCACTAAGATTTGGTCCGTTGACTGATGAAAAATCGAGATATTTATTTGAACATGTTGTTAAAGGAATATCTGATTATGGAAATAGAGTTGGGGTTCCTACAGTAGCTGGAGAAACAGAATTTGATCAATCATTCAATATCAATCCATTAGTAAATGTAATGTGTGTGGGGCTGGTGGAAAAAGATAAGATTGTAAGAGGTGAAGCGCCTAATGTGGGGGATGTGTTTCTTTTGATAGGTGGAACAACAGGTCGTGATGGTATACATGGTGTTACATTTGCATCAGAAGAACTAACATCAAATAGTGAAACTAGGGATAGGTCTTCAGTTCAAGTAGCGGATCCATTTACTAAAAAAAGAGTGTTAGAGGCATCATTAGAAATTTTAGAGAAAATTGATGTTAGTGGTGTTAAAGATTTAGGTGGAGGTGGGATTACATGTTGTATTTCTGAACTTGTAGATACATCTCAAAATGGGGCTGTAGTTGATTTAAAATCAATACCTCTTAGAGAGAAAGGGATGACTCCATATGAAATAATGCTTTCGGAATCACAAGAAAGAATGGTTTTTGTAATAAAACCTCAAGATATATCATTAGCAAAAGAAATCTGTGATAAACATGAAGTAAAATCATCAATAATAGGAGAAGTAACAGAAGGAAATAATATGAAAATCAAAGATGATGAAAAAATAATTGCAGATCTTCCTACAGTTCTTCTTGCAGATCCTCCATCAATAGATAGGCCATTTAAAGAAATAGTTGAAGATGATTTAGAGCTTGAGATTGAACCTGTAGATACTAGAGATGCTATTTTAAATGTTTTATCTTCTCCTAATATAGCATCTAAAAGTTGGATTTATAGGCAATATGATCATGAAGTTCAGTTAAGAACTGTTGTAAAACCCGGTGATGATGCGGCTATTTTAAGAATTGATGATGAAACAGTAATAGCTCTTACTACAGATTCTAATACAATTCATACTAAACTTTCAGCTTATCATGGTGGTGGGGGGTCTGTTAGTGAAGCAATAAGTAATATAATATCAATGGGAGCAACACCTTGTGCAATAGTGGATTGTCTTAATTTTGGAAATCCAGAAACACCGGAAGTTTTATGGCAATTTAAGCAATGTATAAAGGGAATGTCAGATGTAGCATCTAAATTTAATGTTCCAGTAATTAGTGGGAATGTAAGTTTTTATAATGAAACAGAAGGAGTTAAAATTAACCCTGCACCGGTAGTCGGAGTAATAGGAGTTGAAAATATTGAAAATATTAGAACTCTGGATTTTAAAAGTGCTGGTGATAAAATAATATTAATTGGAGAGACATTTGATGAAGTAGGAGGATCAGAATTTTTAAAGGTGATTTATGGTTTAGAGAAGGGAAAAGCACCTAGAGTAAGAATCAATACAGAATATGCTAATGGGCAGGCTGTTTTAAATTTAATTGGTAAGGATGTAAATAATAATATTACAGCTGTTCATGATGTTTCTAATGGGGGTATTGCTATTGCATTAGCTGAGATGGTGATTAAAAGTGGTATAGGTTGTGAAATATCTACTTTAAATATTAATGCGGATAGTGAAATGGATGTTAATAATTTGCTTTTCTCTGAAACTCATGGAAGATATATAGTAACTGTTAAGAGTGATGTGGCTGATAAAATTCTTAATAAATTAGAAGTTTCAGCATCTATTATTGGTGAAGTGGGTGGAGATGGTTTAATTATTGATAATTTTAAGATTACCAAAGATGAATTAGCAGATTGTTATAATGGTGTTATTGAACAATATATGCAATAAGAAATTGGGAGGGTAAGTTTATGTTTTTCTCTAAATTGAATTCTTTAAAGGATACTATTGAAATTATTGATAATAATCAAAAAATAATGGGAAATGAAGTTATTCCTTTAAGAGAAGCTCATAAGAGAGTTTTAGCTGAAAATATTGAATCTTTTCAGGATTCTCCTCCATTCGATAAATCTGTAATGGATGGTTTTGCTGTTAAAGGTAAAGATACTTTTGGTGCTTCAGATTCATCTCCAAAAACTTTGAAAATAGTGGATTCTATTAGTGCAGGGGTGGAATCTAAAAAACACTTAAAAAATGGTGAAGCAATTATAATTGCTACAGGTGCACCTATACCTAAAGGTGCTGATGCGGTTTTAATGAAGGAGTATACTACAATTGATGATGATGAGGTTATAATTACAAATCAAGTAACGCCTGGTGAAAATATAAGTCCTAAATCAGAAGATATTAAAAAGGGAGATAAAGTTCTTTCAAAGAATACTTTTATTAGATATCAGGAAATGGGGATGATTGCATCTGCAGGTTATGATGAAATAAAAGTTTTTGAAAAACCTAAAGTGAAGGTTATAATTACAGGAAATGAACTTGTAGAACCAACAAAGGACCCTTTAGATGCTGCACATATTATTAATTCTAATCAATTTACTATGTTATCTATGATTGAAGATTGTGGAGCTGTTTCTTCTATTGAATGTGTTGATGATACATTTGAAAGTGTTGAAAATGCTATTTTAAAGGCTAGTGAAGAATATGATGTGGTGATGACAACAGGAGGAACAGCATTATCTAAAGGAGATGTTGTTTTAGATGTTGTTGAAACAAATGGCAAATTATTATGTCATGGTATTTCAATAAGGCCAGGCAAGCCTTTTGGGGCAGGTATTATTAATAATAGAATGGTATTTGCATTTTCAGGTCAACCTGTTGCGGCAATGACACAATTTGACATGTTTGCAAGAAAGTATTTATTTAAAATGCAAGGTAGAGAATTTAAATACCCTATTGTTAAGAGAAGATCTAGACTAAAAATACCTTCACAGCTTGGTAGAACTGATTTTGTTAGAGCCTTTTCTGATGATAAATATGCTAGACATATTTTAAATAGGGGTTCAGGTATTATTCGATCGATGATAGATGCTAATAGCTATATTATAATAGATGAGAATAATGAAGGATGTCAGAAAGATGATTTAGTTAATGTTGTATATTTTAATTTAATGAGTTGGTAGTTAGGGGTATTATATTGAATGGTATTTGGTATTATATTGTAGCATTTATTTTAATATGGATTATAGCATTAACATTTAAAAAAAAATTATCTACACTAGGATTTGAAATAGAATTTCCTATAATAATGTGGAAAACTAAAAGGTTAAGAGGGTTTATAAATAAAATAGCAAATCTTAATCCAAAATTTTGGAAATGGTTCATGAATATTGGGTTAATAATATGTTATGGATCTATGATTATTATAACATATACATTAATTCAATCATTATTAACAATATTAGAATCGCCTTCAGTTTCAATTGTTTTACCGGGAGTAGATATACCTGGATCTCCAATTTATGTCCCGTTTAGTTATGGGATTATAGCATTATTAACAGTACTAGTAGTTCATGAATTTGCACATGGTGTGATATCAAGAGTTGAAGGAATAAATATTAAATCTATTGGTTTATTACTTTTCACAATATTACCTGGAGCATTTGTAGAACCAGTAGAAGAAGAATTACAGCAATCTAATAAAATATCAAGACTAAGAGTATATGCAGCAGGGTCAATGGCTAACATATCATTAGCTATTATTGCATTATTATTATTTTCATTAATATCAACATGTGTGATTCCATCTACATTTTCAGAAGATGGAATTGAAATTTCAAGAATTATTGATGATTCCCCAGCAAATAATATTTTAAAAGAAGGAATGATTATAGAATCAATAGACAATAAAACACTAAACTCTTCTAATGATTATATGCAGTTAGTTTCAGGATTTAAACCTAACCAAAACATTACAGTTTCAACAGATCTTGGAGTATATGATATACAGCTTTCTCAAAATCCTAATAATGATTCAAGAGGATTTATTGGTATTCAAACAGCTAAACATTATGTAGTAAATAAAAATACAGCTGATGTTTGGGGAGAAAATTTACCTTGGGTATGGTTTTCATTATTAGAACTTTTTCAATGGATATTTATCCTAAATTTAGGTATTGGATTATTTAACTTACTTCCAATTAAAATGCTTGATGGGGGACATATGTTTGAAACATTACTAAGCTATAAATTAAAAGAAAAACATTATAAGCCTATTACACAATTCGTTTCAATTTTACTCGCCTTAATAATAATATTTAGCATAATATATGGTTTTATAGGCTAAAAAAAAATAAGAATAAAAAAAATGTGAGAAAAAATAAGATTAGAAGTATCTTTCTAATATTCCTTCTAATATTCTGTAATGACGACCTTCATCTTTGGAACTTTCTTGGAAGAAAGCAGCAGCATCTTCAAGACCTTCTTTTTCAGCTAAATCATGTGCTGCTCTTTTTTCAGCATTAGCAGCTTTTTCACCTTCTAACATCATTTCAATGTTAGATTTTAAATCATCATTTATAACACCATTCATTTCAGCAAATCTAGCTGCATGTTCAGCTTCTTCCCAAGCTATTCTTTTAAATACTTCAGCTAATTCCCCATATCCTTCTCTAGATGCTTGTCTAGACATTGCTAAATACATACCTACTTCTTGGGTTTCTCCCATAAAATTATTTTGAACTTCTTTTTCTACTTTTTTATCTTTGGTTGTTCCAATTTTGTGTTCATATTTAACCATAAAATAATACCTCCATTAAATAAAATTTCATATCCATAATTAATATATTTTTATAATTTTTTACATTCTTCAACTAATTTTTGTGCTAAATTAAAACTAGTTTTATTATTCTCTTCAGTTGGCCTATAATAAATTTCTTGAGAATCAATAACGTTAAATCCAGATTTATCTAAACATTTAGCTATTTTTTCAGTTGATCCTCCTTTACCGCCCATAGAACCGAATGTAATTGCTTTTCTTAAAATTCCTGTCCTGTCGAATCTTAAACCTTTTAAATATAATAAAATATCTCCAATGCTTGGAAATGGTTCATCATTAATAGTAGGAATTCCTAAAGCTATTCCTTTACTTGTTAAAATACTTTTTACAATTTCACTTCTTTCATCTTCATGTAAAAAAAACATTTCAACATCATAACCAGCATCCATTATACCTTCAGCTATTTCATGAGCCATTTTTTGAGTAGAATAATGCATAGTATCATAGATAACAGTAATCTTATCTTTACATTCTCCGTTAGCCCATTTAGTATAAGCTTCAATTACTTTCATTGGTTTGGTCCATATTTGCCCATGTGAGGGCGCGATCATTTTGATTTGATCAAGTAACCCAAGTTCAATGATTTCATCGAATTTTTTAATTACTAATTTTGAAAGTGGTGTTATTAAATTTGCATAGAATTTTTCAGTTGCATCCATTAATACATATTCTGGTATTTGATAATCATATCTTTCTGCAAAACATAAGTGTTGACCAAATGCATCATTAGAGAATAAAATTCCATCTTCAACTAATAATGTAAACATACTATCAGGCCAGTGCAATAAGAATGCATCTAAAAATGCTAAAGTTCTACCATCAAATTCTAAAGTATCACCAGTTCCTACAGTAATAAAATCAGCACTTTCTAATGAAGGATAATGTGCTAATAATCCTTTTACAGCTATTTCACTACAATAAATTGGTGCTTCAGGGAATCTTTTATGTAAATCTACTAGTACTCCGCTATGATCCATTTCCACATGGTTTTGTATGATGTAGTCAATAGATACTTTGTCTCTTCCTTCTTGGGCAAAAGCATCATCAATACGTGCCATCATTTCATCTGTATATCCTGGATATGCATTATCTATTAATGCTACATGTTCATCCCCAAAAACAATATATGCATTGTAAGTGGTTCCATCTAGAGTATATCCATGATAACTTCTTAAATCCCAATCAAGCGCTCCAATCCAATATACTTTTTCTCCGATTTTCTTTGCTTTAGCTTCCATATGATATTACCTTTTATAAAAATATTGTTTATTTACTTTTTATAAAATATTGTTTGTATAACATTAAACCAATGTTATATTTATAGGTTATATATCTGTTTCTATATAAAATTATCTTTTTAATGAACAGCTTATTCATAAAAATTGTATTATCTTAAATTTTTTTTTAAATTAAATTAAATAGTTTATTAATTTTTTAATGATTTCTTTGACTTATCTTATATATTTTAAATATATAAACTTAAATAACAGGTTTTATATAATAGATTTAAATAGAGGTGATTTAGTATAGCTAAACAAAAACCAATTCAAATTTTTTCTAATAATGATAATTTTGGTATTAATGTGATTAAAAGTCCAGTTAAATTAGTTATATTGGAAATGCTAAGAGAACATGAAATGGAATTTGATGAGATTGTATTTAATACTGGGAAATCGAAATCTACTATTTCTGTACATTTAAAAGCATTAAGAGAATTAGGTGTTGTCACATATAAAATTGATCCACAAGATAACCGGAAAAAAATCTTCTATTTAAATTCTAAATATTTAGGTTCACTCGATAAAAGTGATAATAAAACATTAAATGAAACAAAAACAGATTTAATAGAACATTTATTAGATGGCACTAATAATTTTCCATTATTACTTTTTCATACATTACGTTCAATGTTAATCCAAGAAGGTATAATTATTGATCCAATTTTACAAAATGTTGGTAAAAAAATGGGAGAGGCGCTATTTTCAAAACTTTATGATGAGAATTTAGAAGTATTTATTAAAAATATATCTAAATTTTGGCAAAATAATAGATTAGGGAAATTAAATATTAATTTAGGTCAAATTATTAAAATTACATCTATTGATTGTTTTGAATGTAGTTATCTGCCAAAAACTGGAAAACCTGCCTGTTTTTTAGATAAGGGAATATTTGAATCATTATTTGAATCATATTTTAAAATGCCTGTTAATGTAACTGAAGTTAAATGTTATACAATGGGTGATGGACAATGTACTTTTGAAGTCGAACCTAGTCATTAAATTTAATAATAGTTGTTGTAAGATAGGGTTTTTCATTTGAAAATCCATCAATCACATTCTCATTTTCACGATTAAAATTTTCAATAGATTTAATTGTTTTATTTCTATCTCTAGATTCAATTATTTTTTCTAATTTTTCAGTGTTTCTAGAAGCTTTCATAAGAACAACACAATCACTATAATCGATTATTTCTTCTAATCTATCATCAATTTTAGGTACGATAGTTAATATTTCATTTTTTTCTACTAAAGGCATGTCAATTGCTGAAGCACAAGCTGTAAAAGAGGTGATTCCAGGAATTGTTTCAACTATATAATTATCTTTTAATCTTTTTTGAACATAGGAAAATGTTGAAAATATTGAAGGATCACCTAAGGTTATAAAAGCAACATCCCTTCCACTATCTAAATAATTGGCAATTAAGTCAGATGCATGGTCCCAATATTTTTTTAATTCTTTTTGATCTTCAATCATTGGAAACAAAGGTTGCACAACCATCAATCGTTTATAATCGTCTCGTTTTTCTAAAATTGGATTTACAATTGATAAGGCAATACTTTCTTTTTCTTTAGATGATTTTGGAGAACATATTACGGGAATATTTTTCAATATTTTCACGGCTTTTAATGTTAATAAATCAGTATCGCCAGTCCCAACTCCAATTCCAATTAATTTACCTTTTTCACTCATACTCATAAAATCACATTATTCATATTTAATCTAATATTATATATTGTAATTAATTTAATATATTATGTGATGTCTGATTTATTTTGTCCTGAATGTGGAATGTTAAAATCTAATTGTAAATGTAGTAATTCTGTGAATAATGTTGATTTATTTAGTTTTAAAAAAGAAGATGAAGATTTGATAATAGAGGATAGCATTCCAGATGTTTATTCAATAGAACAACATCAACTACCAAATGATGTAATTAATGATTTAAAAAAACAATATTCATATATTGATGAAGAAATTATTGAAAATTTTCCATTTAAAAATCCAAGAATAGGGCAGTTAGATATTATACAAGATATTAATAATGCAATTAAACAAGGATATAAGTATATTATATTAGAAGCTG
Organism: uncultured Methanobrevibacter sp.; assembly: GCA_947628455.1. Classification (GTDB taxonomy): domain Archaea; phylum Methanobacteriota; class Methanobacteria; order Methanobacteriales; family Methanobacteriaceae; genus Methanocatella. Next base: position 19,527 of record CANQZY010000001.1, on the reverse strand, counting down.
GAACAGGTACAGGTAAGTCGGCTATTGCCACAACATTAGCTAAGATGTATGAATCTGCATATATTATAACAATGACTAAACAATTACAAAAACAGTATTCTAATGAATTTGAATTTCCTATTGTAAAAGGAAGAAGTAATTTTGCTTGTTTATATGATAATTTAGATTCAACATGTGATATAGGAACTTGTAAAACAACACCAACGTCATCTAAATTTTGCTGTCCATATGGTGTAGCTAAAAATCCTACATTAGATGCAACATTAGCATTTGATGATTCTTATGGAGGTTCTATCTTTTTTCAGTCTGTTGATCATTGTCATTATTGGCAACAAAAAGCAAACGCAATCAATTCACCAATCACTATAATGAATTATGATTATGCATTAGCTGAATTAAATTATGTAAAACATTTTTCAACACGTTCTTTATTGATTTTGGATGAAGCGCATAATATTGAAAATAAGTTAATGAATACAATGGAAGTGAATTTATATAATAATAAATTAGAAAAAGATATTAATAAAGTTATCTCTCAAGAAATTCTTAAAAATGGTGAAATTGAAGATTGGATATTAGAAATAGAATCTATAGTAGATTCTTATGAGGATATTGATTTAAAAGAAGTATCTAACAATAAAGCGGATAAAATTAGATCAATTATTTCAAGATTAAAAATTTTAACTAGAAACCTATCAACAGAACCTAATAATTGGGCTGTTGATACAACTAAAGATAGTGTTTCATTTAAACCATTAAGAGTTCATAAATATGCTAAGAGTAATTTATTAAAATATGGTGATATTGTTATATTTATGAGTGCTACTATTCTTTCTCATAAATTATTTTCAAGATGGTTAGGGTTAAATCCAAATGAAGTTTACCATATCAAAGTAGATAGTCCATTTTCTAAAGAAAAAAGACCGATTATATTGGATTTAGCAGGTAAAATGTCTAAAAATAGAATTAAGAGCACGGTTCCTAAAACAATTCCTATTTTAAAGAAAATTTTAGAAAAACATAAAGATGATAAAGGATTAATTCATACTAATAGTTATAAATGTCAAAGATATATTATTAATAATTTTTATAATTCTAGATTAATTTCTCATAATCCTAATAACAGAGAAGAAGTTTTGAATTTTTTTGAAAAGGATGAAAATCCATTAGTTTTTGTTTCTCCTTCTATGAGTGAAGGTGTTGATTTGCCATATGATAAATGTAGATTTCAAATTATTTATAAAATTCCTTTTCCCTATTTAGGAGATTTACAAGTAAACATGAGGCAAAAAAAAGATAAACGATGGTATGCATATAAAACTGTTATGACTTTAATGCAAGCATATGGACGGGGAATGAGAGCTGAAGATGATTCATGTTATACATATATATTAGATAGTGATATTAATATGCTCTTTAAAAGTCCTTTATATAGATCTTTAGTTCCCAATTTTTTTAAAGAAGCAATTGTGAAATTAACTAAATAAACGGACCTGGAGGGATTTGAACCCCCGATCTTAGGATCCGAAGTCCTACGTCATTCCTGACTAGACTACAGGCCCAAAAAATTAAAAATAAAAATTAAAGTAGTTATCAATCTCTTTTTTTAGATGAACCTTCTATTTGTTCATTAGAATCAACAGAAACAATCGGAATATCATCAATTTCTTCTATATCTGAAAATATATCATCAATAGACTCTCCTTCAAGATGTGCTTTTTGATATTCTCTTTCTTCAATTTCTTCTTTAGAAAGTTTAGGTTTTTCTATTTTTTCTTCTACTTCCTTTGGTTTAACACTATCTTTATTAGGATCATTTTCAAATTTTTCAACAGTTTCATGTTTTACATCATCTAATTTAGAAACAGGTTTAGATTTTTCTTTGTATTCTTCTATATCAAATTCTCCTATTTTATATTCTTCTTTATTTAATAATATTTTATTTTTTTCAATATTATTTTCATTTGTTTTTACTATATTTTCTTTAGGTTCATCTTTAAAGCTTATTTTTTTTGGAGATTTTTCTATATTTTTCATTTTTTTAGTGAAATCTTCAAAAGGATTTTTTAAACCAAAAATTTCATATACTCCAATGGATATCAAAAATAATCCTAAAATAGCAATAATTACAATACCGGTAGTTGATTCGCCGGATACTACATTATCAATCACACGTGTGGATAATTGTGTTGAAAGATAAATAGCTATTATGATGAAGATTATTCCAATAATTGTGGCTACTATGGCCATTATTGGGATTTTTCCTACTTTTGCATGAACTACATTATCAAATTGTTCACTTATATATTCGTTGTCTTCATAGTTTATTTGTTGATCATTTTCTTCTAATTCTTCATCTTCTAAATTATTCTCTTCAAGTTTAGTTTGAATGATGAATTCTTCGTTGATTTGACTATTTTCTTCTAGATGTTGTTCATTTGAATTGTTATTGGGATTATAGATAAATTCATCGTCTATAATAAGAGATTCTTTATCTGGTTCATTAATACCATCTTCTTCATTTAATTTTTTGATCATTTCGTTAGCATCAACAATTTCATAATCTTCATTTTCTTCATTAATTTCAAAAACATCTTGAACATCATCTTCCTCTAAAGAATCTTCAATATCTACGTTTCTAACATTATTTATCATGTTTTTTAAATTAGATATTCTTTCTTCTTTATCTTTAGAATCTTTCATAGTCAGACCTCTATTTTAATTAATCGTATTCTCTCCAGGTGTGTTTACATTCTAAACATCTTAAAAATCTTGTTTCTGCTTCATCGGCACTTCGTGTTTGTTGTAACCACCATTCTGCTTTATTATTCCCACATTTGGGGCATGTAACATTTGTGGTGGGTAAGGTGGATATGTCTTCACCTTTCATTATAATATTATCATTATGTTTTATTTCCTCTTTTATTTGATAATTTTGGTTATTATCTTTAAGTTTTTTCTCATAACCACAAGAATTACATTTTAAAATTTTATCTTCCCCTTGTGGTAATAGCATTCCTCCACATTCAGGGCAAAATTCCATTGTTAATCACTCCGTTAATAGAAAATCTAATATTATATTGTAAATAGGATGTTATATAATTAATTATTGATAAGAGGATTTCGTAATTAATTTTCTTTTTTTTTTTACTTTAATTAGATTATTTATGAGATATTTTCTTCAATAAGTGTTTTAAATTTTTTTGTTTCGTCTAAAAGTTCTTTAGCAGCTTTTTTTAAAACAATTCTGGGTCTTTTTCCTCTTTTTGTTTTGATTGTCATTTCGGGTTCTCCAGTAAGTGGGTGGTCAATGTTATAGACTGCATATTCGACATCAGGATTTTTCATTAAGATATGTCGTAGTGCATTACAAACTCCATGACTTTCACCATGAACGATAAATTTGAGTTCTAAAGTTTTATCTTCAATAATTTCAATGTTATTGTTATTCATTAAATCACCTATTTAATTAACATATTCATTAGATACTTTTCGTTTCTCTTTTTTATTACAGATATTACATTGTAATTCATTGGTTTTATTAGTGGTATGCATATAACTTCTACAACGAGTACACATAGCTTTTAAAACACCACAATTAGAAGAATTTGTACTTAAATCAACATTGTCTCTATTTATTTTAACAACTTCAGCTTTTATAATATCTCCGATTCTGAATGCGTCGGTGATGTTGTCTAAGTATTCATTTTTAACTTTAGAAATATGAATTGAGCCTGTGTAAGGTAATGCTAGAGATCGGGTGTTATTAACTATTTTTTCGATTTTTACGGTTGCTCTTTGAGTTTTAACATCAATAATTTGGCCATAAATGTTATCGCCTTTTTTTAATATTGCAGGTTCACTGGATTTTGTTTTAACAGATAGAGTTTTATTTTTGCAATTAAAATCTACGTTTCCAAGTACGGCAGATTTTATTGTTCCATTATCATTATAAGTGCCATTTCCAGGGATAAATTGTTCAATTATAGCTAATTTATCACCAGGCATTACAAACTCTCCATTTTTTATTTTCATTAATGATCACCAAAATAAGAAACTAGTATAATAATTATAATTATATAAATTCAAGAATATATAAATGTAATTCCTTGTAGTATTATTTAAGCTGAGTTAATTATATTTTTCATGGAATAAGATTTCATCTAATTGATAGTTATCCCAATCTCTTTTATTTAAAACAATTTCTAATTCTTTAGGTGTTAATAAAGGTTTTTTATACATTTGTGAATCATCAATAGCGATTCTAGGGCAGGCAGTTACAACGAATCCGTCTAATTCCATATAAGGAAGTAGGATATCTGGATTTAAATTATCGACAATTAGTATGTAGGCTTCCATTCCTTCATCTTGTAATTGTTTTTTAATTTTTTTTGCAAGTTTCATTCTATATTGGCCTTCTTTTGAAGAAACGATTATGCCCCATTTTTTAGCTTCACGAGCTTTGATGATTCTTGCGAATCTAATTCTTAAAATTCTATCGCTATATTCATCCATTTCTCTTATATCATTGTTATAAGGGTCTATTGCTAATACTTTTTGTTTTGTGAAGAGATGAATTCCTAAGGGATGAAAATTACCGCTTCCAATAAATAAAAAGATTTCAGCATCTAAATTTTTAATTGATGAAAAATTACATCCTAATATTTGTCCTTTTTTAGTGCTTTTTGAAGATCCCAGAATTACTTCTTTGCCATTATCTTCTAAGTAATCTTTGATTTCGTTTAGAACATTTAGATGTTGTGTTGTTGTTACTAAAGCTATTTTGGAGTAATTTTTAATTTTTTTTAAAGCTTCATCTAGTATAGGTTTAATTTTTATGTTAGAATATGCTTCTACAAAATAAACTGGAACGTCATATTTTAAAGGAAGAGGTGTATGGCCATAATGGATAATTAAATCAACATGATTTTTCATTTTACTATCGCTCACATCGCAAGCACCAAAACAAGGATCTGCGGAAATTATCACCTCAGCGTCAGTATTTTCTTCTATTATTCTAGCAATCTGGATTGATTGCATTTTTAATCCTTCTGGGAATTGGAGGCCTACGGTTTTAGCATTTTTTGAATTAATTTTTTTACAAACTTTTTCTAAATCCATATTGTAAAGTGTCATTTTAATCATTAAACTTTTGATTTAATTACAACTTTTCCATCATTAATTTCTAATTTAACAACAGAGAAAATAGGGATATTTAATTCTTTTTCTACTATTTCTTTTCCATTTCCTTTATCTATTATAGCTATTGCAGTTTTAACATCAATTCCCATATTTTTAAGAGTTTTGATAGTTGAGATTAATGTTCCTCCAGTGCTTACAACGTCGTCAATTATAGCAATTTTTTCATTAGCTTTTAGACCATTGATGTAAAGTTTTGAAGAACCATATCCTGTTTTTTGATTGATTTCTTTTTCTCCTTTTAGACCATATTTTCTTTTTCTTATTATTACAAATGGAATTCCGGTAGCTAATGATAATGCGGTTGTAAGATGTATTCCCATAGCTTCGATACCTACTAGTTTATCAACATCTAGATTTACATTTTTTATTATGTATTCTGTAATTTCATTTAAAATATCGGGGTGCATGGCGGGAATTCCGTCACTAATTGGATTTACAAAATATTGGTATTCTCCTTTTTGTATAATTGGAGATTTTTCTAGGGATTTTTTTACTTTTTCTAACATTTAATCTCACACAAAAATATTAATTAAAAGTTTTTATTAACAGATATATATCTAATACTTAGATATATAAATTTATTAAATGTGATAAAATGCTTGGAAGTTTAGGCGAAAATCTTACTAATACGATGAAGAAGTTAGTAGGGATGTCAGTTATTGATAAAAAGACAATTAAAGAAGTTGTAAGGGAAATACAACGTGCATTAATCCAATCAGATGTTAATATTGCATTAGTTCAGAAATTATCTAAAAAAATTGAAAAAAGAGCGCTTGAAGAGAAACCTCCAAAAGGGTTAACAGCTCGAGAATATGTTATTACTATTATTTATGAAGAAATGGTTAATCTTTTAGGCAGTCAAAAAGCTGGATTAGATATAAATGAAAAACCATATAAGATTTTACTTTTAGGTTTGCAGGGTAGTGGTAAAACAACAACAATTGGTAAAATGTGTAGATATCTTCAGAAAAAAGGATTTAATCCTACTGTTGTTTGTACGGATACATGGAGGCCTGCTGCTTATGAACAATTAAAACAACTTACAACTGAAATGCAGATACCATTATATGGTGATCCTGAAAATAAGGATGCGCTTGATTTGGCTGAAAAAGGTCTTAAAGAATTTAAAAATAAAAAAATTATTATTTTTGATACTGCAGGAAGACATAATAAGGAAGAAGATTTAATTGAAGAAATGGATGAATTGGATAATATAATAAAGCCAAATGAAGCAATACTTGTAATAGATGGTACAATAGGTCAACAAGCAGGAGAACAAGCTAAAGCATTTTCCAATGCAACAGATATAGGTTCTATAGTGATTACAAAGTTAGATGGTTCAGCTAAAGGTGGGGGTGCAATGTCTGCTGTTGCAGAAACCGGTGCTCCGATTAAATTTATAGGTACTGGGGAACGTATAGATGATTTTGAGCTTTTTGATCCAGAGAGATTTATATCAAGATTATTGGGAATGGGTGATCTTCAAAGTTTAATTGAAAAAGCAGAAGAGAATATTGATGAAGATGTTGCAGAAAAAACCATGGAAAATATGATGAGTGGTAAATTCACTTTGACTGATATTAAAAATCAATTTGAAATGATGAATAATATGGGCCCTATGCAACAGATATTAAATATGATACCAGGTTTGGGAAATAAAGTTTCAAAAGAAGCTTCTAAGATAACTGAGGATAAAATTGATACTTATAAAATTATATTATCTTCGATGACTCAGGAAGAGATGGATAATCCTAAGATTATTAAACAATCTCGTATTCAAAGAATAGCTAAAGGTTCAGGTGTTGAAGAAAGTGATGTTAAAGATCTTTTAAAGTATTATAATAATACTAAAAAGACAATGAAAGGTATGGGTAAAAGAAATCGTCTTAGTAATGGTGTTATGAACCGTATGATGGGACAATTTACGAAATAGATTAATATGGATCAATTAGTAATAACTAAAGCTAAAGAAATCCTTAAAAAGACAGAGGGTAACATATGTTTTCATTGTTTTGGACGTAAATTATCAACTCTAGTTAAAAATAAAACACATTTACAGACAGCATATGAAGTTTGTGATATTTTGGGTGTTGATTTAAAGGATAGGCATTGTCAAATTTGTGATAATGTTTTTGATAAAATAACTCCAGAATTATTTGGAAAAATTTATAATAAATTTGATTATTTAAATATTGAATTTGAAACATTTGAAGTGGGAACGATTATTCAAAAAGAAATTAAACAAAAAGATGAGGAGTTATCTGATGAATTAGGTTTAAATTCGGAATCTATTAAAAAACATTTAAATAGAATAATAGCTACACAAATAGCTTCTAAAAGAAATAAAAAAATTGATTTGATAAAACAGGATATTGTTGTAAATGTTAATTTGAAGAATGAAGGGAAAATAAGAATTCAAATTAATCCTATTTTTATTGAGGGGAAATATAATAAATATATAAGGGGAATTCCTCAAACTGAATGGTTTTGTGTTTATTGTAAAGGGAAAGGATGTAGAAAGTGTAATGGGACTGGAAAACAATATTCGGAATCGGTTGAGGAATTATTGTCTAAACATCTTTTAGAGGCTACAAGAGGGTATAAATCAAAATTTCATGGAGCTGGAAGGGAAGATGTTGATGTTTTAATGTTAGGATCTGGAAGGCCGTTTGTAATAGAGATAAAAGAACCTAAAAAAAGAAAAATTAATTTAAAAGAATTAGAACAAAAAATAAATGAAATAAATAAAGGTAAAACACGTTATACAAATCTAAAATATTGTGAAAGTTACAGAAAAGGACAGATAAAACAATCCTCACCAGAAACATTTAAAGTTTATAAAGCCAAAGTTTGCTGTGATAAAGAATTTGATGAGTCTAAATTAAAAGAATTAGAATTTTTAAATGAGATAAATCAACAAACACCTATTCGTGTTCTTAAAAGAAGAACAGATAAAATCAGACAAAAGCATGTTAAAGAATTAACAACTCAGATTATAAATAATAAATCATTTGAATTAACTATTAAAACGGAAGGTGGCTTATATATTAAAGAATTAATCTCTGGCGATGAAGGACGTACCCAACCTAATATTAGTGAAATTTTGGGAGTAAATGCATTTTGTGAACAATTGGATGTAGTTGAAATAAGTGAAAAATAGAAGGATGATATTTATGAATGAACAATTCACACATTTAATAGATAGTGGAGTACATATGGTGGAAGTTGGAGATAAAAAAAATCAAAAAAGATCAGCCACAGCCATAGGTAAAATCATTTTATCACCAAAAACTATAGCGCTAATTAAAAATGAGGAAATTAAAAAAGGAAATGTTTTAACAACAGCTCAAATATCTGCAATTCAAGCAGTGAAAAATACCTCATCTATTATACCTCTATGCCATTCATTATCTATTTCAGGAATACAAATAGATTTTGATATTAAAAATAATGAGATAATAGCAATTTGTTCTGTTAATATGATAGGAAAAACAGGTGTTGAGATGGAAGCGTTAACAGGTGTTAGTTGCGCATTATTAACTATATGGGATATGGTAAAATCAGTTGAAAAAGATGAGAATGGACAATATCCCAATACAAGAATCTCAGATATTCAAATAATTGAAAAAATTAAAATATAAAAAAAAGAATATTATAAAAATAATGCTAGAAAAAAAATAAATATTATCTTTTTTTTTAAGAAATAGTATTTGATTAATATATAAATTAATATAAAATATAAATAGTAAGAAAATATTATATATATAATTATTTATATATTTTTTTTTTAATGTAACTATGAAAGGTAGATTAATATGGCAAAAAAGGATGATAAAATTGGGATGCCTCAAACAGGTGCAGGATTAGTAAGATATTTTGATGAAGAAAGTGTTGGCCCTAAACTTTCTCCAGAACATATTGTCGTTATAACTGTTATTTTAGCTATATTTTGTTTTGTATTAAGATATTCAGCTTAATACTTATGTATAATACTTTCTTTTTTTTTTAAAATTTTTTTTATGTTAACGAAAAGAATTATTCCTTGTTTGGATTGTGATTTACAAGTTCCTAGTGGAAGAGTGGTTAAAGGCGTTGAATTTAAAGAAATAAAGTATGCTGGAAATCCTGTTGATTTAGCAACTTATTATTATGAAGAAGGTGCTGATGAAATCGTTATTTTGGATATTACAGCTTCTTATGAACGTAGAGCCACAATGACTGATGTTATTCATAGACTTACAGAAAATGTATTTATTCCCATTTGTGTGGGTGGAGGAATTAGAAAAGTAAATGATTATATTAAAATGTTAAATGCAGGAGCTGATAAATGTTCTATAAACACTGCGGCTATTAAAAATCCAAAATTAATAATGGAAGCATCTGAAGTTGTAGGCTCTCAAGCGGTAGTTGTAGGAATTGATGTTAAAAGAAGATATGTTGATTCTCCTGAAAAAGCGCCGAATAAAAATGTTATAATGACTAATGAAGGATATTGTTGGTTTGAGTGCAGTATTTATGGTGGGCGTGAATTTACAGGAGTAGATGCAATTAATTGGGCTTGTAAATGTCAGGATCTTGGTGCTGGTGAAATTTTACTAACTAGTATGGATGGTGATGGAACTAAAAATGGTTATGATTTAGACTTAACTAAAGCTATTAATGATGCGGTTGATATTCCTGTAATAGCTAGTGGTGGTGTGGGTAAGCCTAAAGATATTTTGGATGCTTTTAAGGTTTCTGATGTAAGCGCGACTTTAGCGGCTAGTATTTTTCATTTTAATGAATATTCTATTAGTGAAGTTAAAAATTATCTTAAGAATAATAATGTGCCTGTGAGATTATGAATTTGGAATTAACTCAAAAATCAGGCCAAACATCGCAACCTCCTTGGAAGAGAGTAGGAAATAGCTATCAAGATGTTGTTTTTGTTGGAGGGTGTCCTGTTTTATTTAAGGTTGATAGTGAACTTAATTTTGATTATGAATTACCTGTAGATTTTGATTTTAGTGTTTCTGAAAAGCAAGTGGATTGTGAATTTAGAAGGATTTTTGATTTGGATTTTGATTTGGGTAAATTTTATGGTTATTTGAGAAATGATGAGAAGTTGTGTTTACTTCCTGATTTTTGTAATGGTTTAAGATTGTTTATAGCTAAGAATAAATTTGAGTGTATTATTTCATCTATATCTTCAGCTAATAATTCTATTGTTAGATGGACTAAGTCAATGGATTTATTTAAAGAGAAGTGGGGTGAAAAATATAGTTTTCCTTCTGGAGATTTTTTTGTGTTTCCTACGGTGGATACTATTTGTTCTGTTTATGGGGATGAACTTGAAGAATTTGAGTTTAAGGATAATGTGCTTATTGAGGATTGTGTTGATAATCTTAAAAGTTGTGGTGTAGGTTATAGGTCGAAATATATTAAACAAGCAGCTGAATTTTTTAATTTTCAATTGGATATTGATGATATTTCTAGTATGAGGTATGAAGAGGCGTTTGAGGTTATTCAGGAAGTGCCTGGAGTGGGGCCGAAAGTTGCTGATTGTATTTTGTTATATGGTTATAATTTTAAAGAAGCTTTTCCATCTGATGTTTGGATAAAGAGGATTATTAGTTATTTATATTTTGATAAAAGGGATGTTTCTGTTTCTAAAGTTAGGGATTTTGGGTTGGATAGATTTGGTGATTATGCGGGTTATGTTCAACTTTATTTATTTCATTATGCTCGTAAATCGGGTCTTCTTGAAAAATTAAGGAAATAATTAAATAAGTATTATTTTTTAGGATAATGGTTTTTTTTCTATGAAAACTTCTATATATTTATTTTTTTTTTTAAAGTTTAGTTTGATTAATTTGATTAAAATGTGTGTTTAGTTAATGAGGGGTAGAGTATTAGAGGTGAGAATATGAATCAGTTGGAAAAATGTGTTTTGGTTATAGCTACAATAACGTCGTTTTTTACTGTGTTTTTGTCTTCAGCGGTTATGATAGCTGTTCCTACAATTGCTAGTGAATTTCAAATGAGTAATATTGTTCAAAATTGGGTTAGTATGCTTTTTTATCTTTCTGTGGCGGTTGTAACTATACCTGCAGGGCAATTGTCGGGGAAATATGGTCTTAAAAAGACAATGGTTTATGGTTCGGTGCTTTTTATAGTGAGTTCGTTAATTATAATGTTTTCTAATTCAAAGGATATGTTTTTAATTTTGAGGATATTTCAGGGTATTGGGTCAGGTTTTTTAAGTGTTGCTGCTATGGCTATGGTTGTTTCTACATTTAAACCTCAAGATAGGGGTAAAGCTATTGGTATTACAGTGACTGGTGTTTATTTGGCTACTTCTTTATCTCCTGTGATTGGGGGTTTATTGAATTTTGATTTTGGATGGAGATCGTTATTTTTATTTACGATTCCTTTTTTAGTATTGTGTTTGTTTTTATTAATAACTAAAATTAATAAAGAATGGATTACTATGGAGAATGCTTCGATTGATGTTAAAGGATGTATTAGTTATGGTTTTGGTATTTTATTATTTATTTATGGATTTTCTAATCTTAACCAGTATCAGGGATTGAATTTAACGATAATTGGGGTAATTTTATTAATGGTATTTGTTTATTTTGAATTTAAATCAGATTATCCGGCTTTTGATATAAAATTGTTTAAGAATGCTAAGTTTTCATCATCAAATTTTGCGGCTCTTTGTGCTTATTTAGCTACATTTGCTGTTGTTACTATTGTAAATTATAATCTTCAATATATTAGAGGTTTTGATTCACAGCAATCTGGTTTGATTTTAATGATAGCTCCTATTTTGCAGGTTATAATTGCGCCTCTTGCGGGTAGATTATCTGATAGTGTTAATCCTCAAAAACTTTCAGCTTTAGGTATATGTATTGGGGGTGTGGGTTTATTTATAATATCTACTATTTCGGAAGGAACTCCTTTGGAATTTTTAATGGTAGCATTGGCTCTTCAAGGTTTAGGTTTTGGTATATTTTCATCTCCAAATACTAATGCAATTATGGGTGCTGTTCCACCTAAGGATACTTCGATGGCTTCTGCTTCGGTTGCTACGATGAGAGTTATTGGTCAAACTATGAGTATTGGAATGTTAACATTAGTATTTGCATTTGTGATGGGTAATGTGTTAATTAGCCCTGAAACTTATCATTTACTTGTAATAAGTTGTCAAGTTGCAGCAGGTATTTGTACAGTACTTTGTGTTGTTTCGGTTTTTTTATCTTTAATTGGTATTAAATCTAAAGGTTATTATGATAAAAATGGATAAATTATTTTTAAGATAAATTTTTTTTTAAAAAAAAGGAGTAAATATAATATAATTTTTTTTTAAATAAAAGTATGATGGTGGTAATTGTTGGATGTTTTTATTCGTCAATTACTTTTAATTTTAACATTTTATCTCCTTGTTGTATTTTATCAACAACGTCCATACCTTTGATTACTTGTCCAAATACGGTGTGTACGCCGTCTAAATGTGGTTGTGGTGAATGTGTGATGAAAAATTGGCTTCCGCCAGTATCTTTTCCAGCATGGGCCATGGAAAGCGCACCTCTTCCATGTTTATGCGGGTTATTATCTGTTTCACATTTAATAGTATAACCTGGTCCGCCAGTACCATCTCCATTAGGACATCCACCTTGAATTACAAAATCAGGTATTACTCTATGGAAAGTTAAACCATCATAGAATCCTTCTTTAATTAATTTTTCAAAATTATCTACAGTTCCTGGAGCTTCATTAGGGAATAATTCTAACTCAATAGTTCCTTTATCAGTTTCTATTATTGCTTTTTTCATTAAATCACCTGTTTAAATAACCATTAAAATAATATAATTATACTAATATAAATAAGTATTTGCATGGAGAATATAAGTATGAATAGTGAAGAAATAATTAAAGATGAAAAAAATTATTTTATCAATACATTCCTAAGACAACCTATTGTATTAGATCATGGAAAAGGACTTAAAGTTGTTGATATTGAGGGAAATGAATATCTGGATTTTTTTTCAGGAATAGCAGTTAATGTATTAGGTCATTGTTATCCGAAACTGGTGGAGTCTATTAAAAAACAAGCAGAAAAATTGATTCATATTTCAAATATATATTATAACGTGCCTGCTGTTGAATTTGCAAAGAAATTGATAAATTTAACTAGTTTTGATAAGATATTTTATTCAAATAGTGGAGCTGAATCTAATGAAGGAGCTATTAAATTAGCTATTAAATATACTGGTAAATCAGAAATCATATCCACAACTAATTCATTTCATGGAAGAACATTATTAACACTTGCAGCTACAGGTCAAGATAAATATAAAGAACCTTATATCAAGAATTTACCCCAAGGATTTAAAGAAGTCCCATATAATGATATTGAAGCTTTAAAAGAAGCTATAACTGATCAAACTGCAGCTATTATTGTAGAGCCTATTCAGGGTGAAGGAGGTGTTAATGTTCCTGATCCTGATTATTTGCCTCAAATTGAAAAAATCTGTAAAGAAAATGGTATTATTTTTATTATAGATGAAGTTCAAACAGGTTTTGGAAGATGCGGTAAATTATTTGCTCATGAAATATTTGGTGTAAAACCAGATATTATGACAGTAGCTAAAGGTATTGGTGGAGGAGTTCCCATGGGGGCATTTTTAACAACTAATGAAGTAGCTGAGGGATTTAATCCAGGTGATCATGGAACCACATTTGGTGGAAGTCCACTTGTATGTGCTGCAGCTAATGCCACATTAGAAGCACTTATTCATGATGATTTAATATCTAATTGTGTTAATATGGGTAAATATATAAAAGAAAAATTAGAACATATTAAAGAAAATCATAATGATATTATTAAAGATATACGAGGTTATGGTTTATTAATTGGTATAGAATTGACTAAAGATGGGGATGAATATGTTGATAAAATGAGAAAAAAAGGTTTTTTAGTTAATTGTACTGCGCATAATGTGTTAAGATTAGCTCCACCGCTTATTGTTAATAAAAATGAGATTGATCAATTAATAGATACTTTAGATAAAATACTTTAATTTTTCTTTCTTTTTTGTAAGATTTTTTTTTATAATTTTATTATTCATTGATCCTTTTTTTTATATATGATTTATTTTAAAATATAAATCTTTATAGTTAATTTTAAATAAAATTGAACATAAATCAAAATTATAAATATAATTTTTTGGGGAGATTTAATCATGGATTTGAATATTAAAATTAATGATAATGATCATTTAGATATTGGGGGTGCTGATGCGGTTGAAATAGCTGATAAATATGGTACTCCTGTTTATGTGATTGATGAGGATAGAATAAGAGAGAATTATAATAGATTTTACAGTGCTTTTTCTAGATATTATCCGAAATTTAAAGTATTTTATGCATGTAAGGCAAACACCAATTTTGCAGTTATGAAAATTTTAGAACAAGAAGGTTGTTGTATTGATGCAGTTTCTCCAGGTGAAGTTTATATTTCTAAAAAAATGGGTTTTTCAGGAGATCGGATATTATTTACAGGTAATAATGTGACAAATGATGAGTTAAAATTTGTTGTAGATCAGGGGGCGGTTGTTAATCTTGATTCTATTTCTGCTTTAAATAGGTTAGCTGAAGAAGTAAATCCTGATGGTATTAAAATATCATTTAGAGTAAATCCAATGGTTGGTGCAGGCCATCATGATCATTGTATTACTGGAGGTGTGATGAGTAAGTTTGGTATTATGGATGTTGAAGCTGTAGAAGCTTATGAACTTGCAAAAGATTTAGGATTTGAACCTATAGGAATGCATTCTCATATAGGATCAGGTATTCTTGATCCTGAACCATTTAAATTAGCTATTGAATCAACAATGGATATTGCAGGTAAAGTTCATCAAGATGCTAAAATTGACTTTGAATTTATTGATTTTGGTGGTGGAGTGGGAATACCTTATACTCCAGATGAAAAAGTTTTAGATATTAATAAATTTGCACAAGAAAACGTTAATTTATTTAAAGAAAAACTTAAAGAATATGATATGTCCCAACCAACAATGTATTTAGAACCAGGCAGATATTTAGTTGGGGATGCTAGTGTATTATTGGTGAGAATTAATAGTGTCAAACAAAGTTACAGGAAATTTATTGGTGTGGATGCAGGATTTAATACTTTACTTAGACCAACAATGTATGATTCATATCATCATATTGTAGTGGCCAATAAAATGAACGAACCCGAAACTCAAACAGTAGATATCGCTGGAAATATATGTGAATCAGGTGATTTATTTGCTAGAGATAGAAAAATGCCTAATGTTGAAGAAGGAGATTTATTAGCTATTCTAAATGCAGGTGCATATGGATTTACAATGTCTTCTAATTATAATTCCAGGCTTAAAACTCCTGAAATTCTTGTTCATAATGGAAAATGTCATGTAGTGCGTGAAAAAGAAACTTTCGAAGATTTATTTAACAAGCAACATATTCCCGAACATCTACAATAAAAATTAATAGGATGTAAAAAAAATGGATTTAAAAGGTTTAAAATTTTCAAAAATGCATGGTATTGGCAATGATTTTGTCATTATAGATGAATCTAAAAAAGAAGTTATCCCTGAAGCGGATAAACCTGAAGCATGTAAATTTTTATGTCATAGGAATTTTGGTGTAGGTGGAGATGGAGTTCTTTTTGTAACACCCTCTCAAAAAGCTGATATTGGATATAGAATGTTTAATCCTGATGGAAGCGAAGCTGAAATGTGTGGTAATGGAATTCGATGTTTTGCTGATTTTGTATATAGAAAAAAAATTTTAAAACAAGATAAAATGACTGTAGAGACAAAATCAGGAATAAAAACCATAGAAATCACCTTTAAAGAAGACGAACCCGCTCTTTTCAAAGTAGATATGGGAACAGCATCATTTAAAACTAAAGATATACCCATGGAATCTGATAAAGAAGAATTTATAGAAGGCAATTTACAGATTTTAGATAAAACTTATTCTCTTACAGCTATTAATATAGGAAATCCTCATGCAATAATCTTTGTTGAAGATATATCTAAAATAGACATTGACAAATTAGGCCCTGCCATAGAATGCCATGAAATTTTCCCTGAAAAGATCAATGTTCATTTTATCCAAGTAATATCTAAAAATGAAGCTATAATGAGAACATGGGAACGTGGCGCAGGTGTTACATTAGCATGCGGCACCGGCGCAACTTCAACAGCCATTTCAGGATATAAATTAGGACTTTTCGATAAACATGTTCTATTACACCTACCAGGAGGAGATCTAGAATTTGATATTTACAATAACGGATCTAAATTAGGCTCTTTTATGAAGGGACCAGCTAAACTTGTTTTTGATGGAGAAATTCAATAAATCTCCCCCTTCTAAAACAATTATAGATATCCATTTATTAAAGTTATATCCTCAAAAAAGAAATGTTCTTTTGCTGCTATTTTTGCAACAAACCCTAATTTTTCTAACTTATCCAATGTCTTTTGATTATCCGATAGTGATGATTGTATCAGCTGCACTTTTCCTTTATCATTTAAATGATTTTTCAATTGATTTAAAAAATCATCAATAACTTTTCTCCCATCTATTCCTCCATCAAACGCATAATTTAAATCATCATCAATAATATCATATTCTTCAGTAGGTAGATATGGAAGATTAAATAAAATCACATCAAATTTTCTATTTTTAACAGGTTCAAATAAATTTCCAAAAAGAATCTCAATATTCTCAATATTATTCTTTTTAAAGTTTTTATAAGCTAATTGACAAGCATCAAGATTAATATCAGTCACCGTAATATACTCACTAAATTTTGAAGCATACATTGCCACAATACCAGTACCTGTCCCTATCTCTAAAACTCTATCAGTTGACTTTATCTCTAAATTATCAGCCAATAAATAACTATCTTCTGCAGGTTTATAAACAGTTTCTTCAATATCAATAATAAAATCCATAAAATTTCACAGTAAATGTTTAGATAAATAAAGAATTTCTTCAGGAGTAATCATCAATACACGCTTATCTAATAATCTATTAATCTCATCGGAAGTAATACTATTTAATTTCTCTTTTATTTGTTTTTTATCAAGATTAGATATTTCATGGCGAGAATCAATCAAAGCATTTCTAATTTTTTTGTTTTTATGTTGAAATATCGCTTTACAATATCTAGAATAAATCTCAAATTCTTCTTTTTTAATTTCATCAATATTAGTTAATTGATCAGATAATTTTGATTTAATCTTCACAACAATAGAATCTACTTTAGGTTTCGGTATAAATGATTCTGCAGAGACTGAAGTTAATTTTTCCACATTACATTTGAAATATAACATTGCTGATAATCGAGAATAATTTTTAGTTCCTACTTTTCCATTCATACGATTAGCAAATTCTTTTTGATACATTAAAATAGCTAGATCAAAATCATAGTTAAGAAATTTAAAGGTTAGTGGAGATGAGATTTGATAAGGTATGTTTGATACAATTTTGTTGAATTTAGGAAAATCAATATTTAATGCATCTTCTTTTATTAATTTCACATTTTTTATATTGTTTTTTTCTAATTCATTTTCTAGTATTTTATAAATTGCATTATCCTTTTCAATAGCTATTACTTTTTTGGCTTTTAGTGCTAATGGAATTGTTAGTGTCCCTATTCCTGAACCAATTTCTAAAACAACATCTTTATTAGTGATATTCGCGTATTCTATTATTTTATCTCTTTTATTTTTATCAATAAGATAATTTTGTCCAAGATTTTTATTTAATTTTATATTATTTTTATTTAGAATCTTTTTTGTTTGTTTTGCTAAAGATAAATCACTGTTTGACAAATCACATCACTATTTTTTAGCTTTCCTTAGAGGCGCATTAGTGAATAAATAATATTTATTTTTCCCTCTTTTTGTCGTGTTCGGATTTAATTCTTGTTTTATTCTATTTACTATCATTCCAGCAGGATCAGATATTGGAGGTACTCTTTGACTAATATCTTCGAAGCTTTCAAATGGTTTTTCTTTTCTTGCTTCAATTATTTTCCACATGTGTTTTTTACCTATTCCTGGAATAAGTTCTAATTTATGAAATCTTGTACTTACAGCACCTGCAGTGTTAAAAAACTCGACAAATTTAGATTTTTGGTTTTCAATTAAATCATGAATTGCATAATCTAGTTCTATTCTACTTGTTGCTGTTAATAAATTGTAGTCAAGTCTACCTAATACTCTACCTGTTGGTTTGTTATCATCTTTTTTGAATGTTTTCCCATTTTTTATAGTAATGGTTTCCCCAATTTCATAGTCTGATCCAGGGTTAGGTGTTAGTTCTAATAAAGTGAAATAATCAGCACCAATAACTTGGGCTATAGGTTTACCTTTAAATCTAGACATGTTATTATCTAAATATCCTCTACTAAGATAATCTAAAACAATAGCATTCTTTTCATGTTTTTTGGAATCGTACATGTCTTTTTTATTTTTTTGCTCCATTATATCACTTCCATACAAGTTTTCAAAATTTTTTTTTGAAAATAATAAAACATATCTAAATTCATCGACTTATTTTTTACTTTTAATTTAATAAGTTATAAATATATCTAATCAATATATACTAAAGTAAATTATTTTTTCATAGAATCTAAAAAAATGTTTAGAATATCAAAATTAAATAATAAAATAAAGAAAAATCCATAAAAGATTATATTTTATTTAGAATTTTTTTTTAGATGATTAATTATTAAAAAAAAATAATTCCTATAATATTTTATATATAGGTGAAGAAGAGATAAGATGTAAAAAAAATGGATTAATATAAATTATTATTTATGATTAGTGGTCCAATTCTATTTTTTTTTTATTCAATAACTTCATATTTATCTAATATCTCAAGAATTTTTTCCATTTGTTCTTTAGTAGGGTTAAATGCTTCTTTTGCGAATATTAATCTTAAATCGGATAAATCTTTTGGAATTAAGTTTATAATACGAATGGCTAATTTAGGTTTTATATCTATACTATCTAGTTCCTGTATAATCGCATCCCCATCTTCTTTAGAGAAATGTGGGAATCTAGAAAGGTGATTTAATGTAATATTCTGTTCATAGGTTAATTCATTATTTTCAGAATATTTTTCGAGTATTTCTTTAACTTTAATTAATTGAATTGGTTCACTATCAATCACTTTTTTTCCAATCATATATGATCAGTCTTGTTGAAGTTTTAAATGATCTGGCCTAACAAGTAAGTCTTTACTTTTATTACCATCATTTAAGTTAATAATATAGGC